>JBKOWA010000406.1:0-10068 GCA_046724155.1 Actinomycetota bacterium | reverse complement strand
GGCCATGCCCTGCTCGATCGCCCGACCGCTGAAGCAGCAGTCCAGGATCAGCACCCGGGCCCGGGCCGGGCTGTCCAGGAACACCTGCCGGAGGTCGGCGCAGCGCAGCGCCGAGGTGCCCGCGGTGTGCGGGCGGCTGGTGCGCAGCGCAAGGTACAGTTCGTTCCGGTTGGTCCAGATCAGCCCGTGCCCGGCGTAGTAGACCAGCAGCATGTCGGTGGCCTCGGCGGCAGCCTGCGCCAGCACCTCCCCGACCGTCACGGCATCCTGGTCGGGGAGCGTCCGGCAGTGGGCCAGCCCGGTGGCCCGCGGGTCGGTCAGCACCGCCCACAGGTCGTGCAGGTTGGCCTCGACCGCCGGCAGCGGGCTCAGGTCCTGGTCGGCGTATCGGCTGGTGCCGATCAGCACCGCCCGCGAGCGCGCCGGGTCGGGTAGCCGGGCCACTAGTCGGACCCGTCCCGCGGCCCGGGCTGGACGGCCTGCGGCAGCACGGTGCGCAGCAACGCCTCCACGTCCCGGGACCTGACGTCCAGCTCCACGCGGCGGCCGTCCGGGCTGGTCACGGTCAGCCGCACCCGCGACCGGCGGGTCGCCAGCCAGGTGCCCAGCGACGCGGCAAGCGCCGTGACCGCGCCGCCGCCGCCCAGAGCCGCCACGAGGATGTCGCTGACCGCGCCCATCTGCCCGGGCTGCGGTGCCGCGCGCTCGCGGGTCACCAGGCCGCGCAGCCGGGTGTCGCCGGCCAGCCAGTCCTGCAGCGAGGCCACGTCGTCCTGGCCATCCTCGCCGCTGACCCGGATCAGCGCCCGGGTACCGGTTGGCTCCATCTGACCCGCCTTCCTGCTAGTGCTGGTACCGGGGCTTTGGGGGCGAGGCGGGACCGAGCCGGGCGGACAGCCATTTCTGGTACAGCCGCGCCCAGGTGCCGTCCTTGCGTAGCCGCTCCAGCACGCCGTTGACGAACCGGACCAGATCGGGGGCGTCCTTGGCGACCGCGATGCCGTACGGCTCGTCGCTGAAGCGCCGGCCGACCAGCTTCGTGTCGGGGTCCTGCGCGGCGAGCGCGGCCAGTAAGGCGTCGTCGGTGGAGATCGCGTCCACGGTGCCCTGCTGGAGCATGACCAGGCAGTCGACGTCGTCCGGTGCACCCACGGCCCGCGGGCGTGAGGGCCACGTGGCGATGGTGCGGATCGACGTGGTGCTGTTGGACGCGCAGACCCGCTTGCCCCCCAGCTCGTCCAGGCTTTCGACCGTGGACTTGCTGCTGACCAGCACCCGCTGCCCAGCCGCGTAGTACTCGGTCGAGAAGCTCACGTCCTTCCGCCGCTCGCAGGTCATGGTCATGTTGGCGACCACTAGGTCCACGCTGTGGTTCTGGATGACCTTCTTCCGTTCCTCAGAGAGGACCGAGCGAAACACGATCTTGTTAGGATCCTCGAACAGGGCGCGTGCTAGCTCCTTGGCGAGGTCTACCTCGAATCCAGACATCTGCCCGGTGACCGGATCCTGGAAGCTCAGCAGGTACGTGTTGAGGTTCACGCCGACGGTCAGGTGGCCGCGCCGCTGGATCCGCGCCATCGTCGAGCCGGGCGGCAGGTGCGCTGGCGACGGCAGCGGGCCGAGCGGGCGAAGGCTTTCCCGGGGGTCGCAGCCCTTGCCTCGAGCCGGGGGCACCGTGGCCGGGTCCTGGACCCCGGACGGCGAGGGCACGGCGACGCTCACCGTGGTCGTCGCCGACGCCCCGGGCGACGCGGACCCTGGCCGCGGTCCGGTACCGCACCCGGCCACCATCACCAGCGCCGCGGCAGCGACCACCCACCGGCCGGCGCTCACCGGTACTCCGCAATCCTCGGCCACATGCCGGCCGCCGCCGCCGCGGCCGCCAGCAACATCAGCAGGCCGGTGCCCGGACCCGCGCCGGCCAGCGCCCCGCGCGCCCGGTCGGTGGCTGCTTTGAAGTGGAGGTCGGCCACCCAGATGGCGTGCGCCAAATGGCCGTCGAACGCCTGTGCCAGGCTGCCAGAGCTGCCCGGGTCCGAGCCGATCGCCTTACCCACCGCCTCGGTGTAGCTGGCGTAGCTGCCCTCGTCGTCCAGCCGGCGCACCTGCAGGTGCACATCACGCCAGTGCCGCAGATCCACGGTCGCCGCCTCCACCGAGGCCCGCGTCTGCCCCCGGCCGGCCGTCGCCATGGCCTGGTCGAGCAGTCCGCCTGGGCGGTCTAGGCGCTTGACGGTGCCATCGAAACGCTGGTCGTAGAAGGCGCCGTCACCCCGGGCCACCAGCGTTATCGCCTCGTCGCTGCGGGCCTGCAGCCCGGCGATCCTAGCGTCGGCGAACGCCTGGACCTGCCGCGTGCCTTCCTGCAGACCGGCATCGCTGTCGTGTGTTACGTGGACAGCGACGGCGGCCAGCCATCCCAACACGGCCATCGTGAGCAGCGTGGCCGCCAGCAGCCCGACGTTGACCAGTCGGTTGGTCAGCGCGGCGAGGTGCAGCTGGACCGCGACCAGGCTGCCGATGGTCAGCGCACCGAGGGCCAGCGGCAGCCAGGGCAGTGTGCCGGATGCACGCTGGGAATCGGCCTGCCGGTTGGTCTCGGCCTCAAATAGCTGTTTCGCGGTCGGCAGCATCGTGTCGCGCACCCAGAAGGATGCCTCCCGCAGGTAGGCCGTGCTTACCTGCAGGCGCTGCCGGCGGTTCGTCCAGGCGGTCTCCACGAGCCCGGCGTAGACCGGGAGGTCGCGGGCCAGCTCGTCGACCGCACCGGCGTTCGGGTCGGTCGGCCCCACGGCGCTGACGGTGACCAGGCTCGTGGCGGCCGACGCGAGGTCGTCCCGGTACCGTTTACGCTGCTCGGTCGGCTCCGAACCGTAGACCAGGAACGCGCTGGCCATGGTGGTGTCAGCGTCGGATAACGACTGATAGATATCCAACGCTGCCACGCTCAGCTGGCTGTTCTCGGTCACGTCGGCGAGCACGGCCTCCAGGCCATGGACGTTGGCCCAGCACGTCGCCCCGGTGGTCAGCGCCAGGACGACCACCGCCAGCAGCAGCACGACCAGCCGGTCCGGTGTCCGGCGGATCCGTCGGGCCGCCCAGGACGGGCGGCTGGGCTGCTCCGGAGACGAGCGCCGCGCAGTGCCTTCATCAATGCGAGTCAACGAAGCCACACCGGCACCCCCTCGATGACGGTCTGTCGCGGACCGTACCGGATTGAGTGACAAATTGGCAGTGGTGCTGCAACGGAACTTGTCAAGCCGCTGCCTGCGGCGGCCGTCGTCTCAGGGAGAGCTGAGGAAGCGGATGGGCTCGGCGAGCACGGCGGCGGCGCTGTCCAGGTCGGCGAGCCGGGCGGCAAGGGTGGTGGTGGCCAGTCGATGCGGGAGGGCCTCGGTGAACTTGAGGCCGGCCAGCGCGCGGTCATCGACGTCGGGTAGGCACAGCCGCTTCCCCGCGTCGGCGGTCGCCGCCTGCCACATCTCGCGGGTGAGATCTCGGCGGAGCCGGATGCCGGCGTCGTCGAAGCGCTGCCGGTCGGTGAGATCGGGCAGTGTCGCGGCCAGGGTCGCGTTCGCCCGGTAGCCGGCCCAGGTCCACCACCGGACCTCGCCGTTGTCGCGGTGGATGACGGTGCCGCCGGGATAGGCCGCCGGCAGGTACTTCTCGCGGATCTCCGTGAGGGCATGGACGGCCCGTTGGGTGAGCGAGCCGGGTGGGTCGTCGCCGAGCACGACGTCCCGGGCGGCACGGGTCAGGTCGAAGTGGTCGCCGCTGGTCCCTGCGCCGTGCCAGGTGGCCCGGCCACCGGTGTCGGCCGGTTCGACCTGGCAGCGGCGGCGCTTCCAGTCCACCCAGGTGACCCGCCAGCTCAGTCCGGCGAGCAGCAGCAGCCGCGGGCCGTCCACCTTCTCCGTCAGCAACATCGGATCGGTCCGGCCGATCTCCTGGCGGCCGGCGAGCACGGTGAGCTCGGGCGCCGCGGTGAAGACGGCCGTCATTCCCATGAAATGCCGGCGCCCGAAGCGCTGCTCCGCGTTCGGGCCGACAAACAGGATCTCACCGTCGCGGTCGATGAAGCCCTGGTCGAGAAGGTGGCGCAGGATCGGCTCGGCGCTGCGGTCGAACGGCGCCAGGCCGTTCCAGCCGTCGGCCCAGTCGGCACTGCCGATGCGGTGTTCCTGCAGGCAGAGCGCCAGCAGCTGCTGCGCCACGATGTGCCGGGGCTGCGGCGGTGCGGTCACCGGCTCGACGTAGCCCCGGCCCCAGAGCAGGAGCAGCCCGGCCGCGCGGAGCAGCGCGTCGTGGTCGAGGGCGAGGAACAGGCAGCTGCGGATGCTGCCGGCACGGCGCCCGCTGCGGCCGAGCCGTTGCCGGAAGGACGCCACCGTCGGCGGGGCGTTGACCTGGACGACCCGGTCGAGATCGCCGACGTCGACGCCGAGCTCGAGCGTCGAGGTCGACACGATGACACAGTCGCCGGCCTGCGCGAACGCGTCCTCCTCGGCGTTCCCGACCGTCGCGGACAGCCCTACCCACTGGATCGGGGCGCCGGCGATCCGGGTCAGCCGTTCCAGCACGGCCAGCAGGTGCCAGCCCCGGTCATCGTCGGCGAACGCGTGCACTTCGTCGATGACGATGGCGCGTACCCAGGCGAGGAACCGGCGGTGCTCGACCTTGAGGCTGATCAGCATGGATTCCAGCGACTCCGGCGTGGTCAGCAGCACGTCGGGCGGGTCACGCAGGATGCGCTCCCGCTGGCTGGGACGCACCGGTGTCGCCGTGTCACAGCGCGGCCCGCCCGCCGAGCCACCCGGTGTACTGCCGCACCCGGGGCAGCAGGTTGTTCAGCAACGCCTTGAGCGGGCAGACGTAGAGCACCGACGGGCCCGGCCAGCGGCGCTGCTCCATCCCGGTGAGCAACGGGAAGAGAGCCGCCTCGGTCTTGCCGCCCGCGGTGGGTGCCAGCAGCAACGCGTCGTGCTCCGCCAGGATCGGGGCGATGGCCCGGTCCTGCAGCGGGCGGAGCGTGGAACACCGCCTGCCAGCTGTGCATCACACGGGCACTGGCCATTGTCGTGAACCGCTCGAAGGATGCGTTCGACCCGTACTGGTGGGTGAATGGCACCACTAACGCAGCGATGACCCCTGAATCAGGCTCAGCTTACTCGGCCGCTTCGCCGCGGGTGAGCCGTGTGAGTTCGGCTGTCTGGCCGCCGGTGGCCGGCGTCGGATCGTCATGGAGGCGCGCCGCTCAGAGCTTGCGGAACCAGAGTTCGCCGAGACGGAACTGCCGGCTGGCCCACCAGCCGGGGCGGGCGGCCCTTACCGGCGTGCCGCTACCGACACCGTGAGGCTGCGGCCAGTAGGCCGGTAGCATGGCGGCATGGCGTTCGAGCGGATCACCATCGATCCCGAGCGGATGGGCGGCCTGCCGTGCATCCGAGGACTGCGGGTCACCGTCAGCGCCGTCCTCGGGCAACTTGCCGCTGGCCGGTCCGTCCCCGATGTCCTGGCCGACTACCCCTACCTGGAGCACGCCGACGTGCTGGCGGCGTTGGAGTACGCTGCCGCCGCGGTCAGCGAACGTGAACTCCCGCTCGCGCACCCGGCGTGAATCTCCTCATCGACGCCAACCTGTCCCCGCGCATCGCCGTCGCTCTCCACGAGGCTGGATACGAGGTGTGCCACGTCGTTGACGTCGGTCTCGGCTCGGCCACCGACGACCAGATCGTCACCTGGGCCACCGAGCACAACCGCGTCATCATCTCCAGCGACACCGACTTTGGCGCGATCCTCGCCCGCCAACGCCGCAGCGCACCGTCGTTCGTGCTGCTTCGGCACCTCAACGACCTCACCCAGATGAGCAGGTCGCACTCCTGCTGGCCAACCTGCCCGCCCTCGCAGACGACCTGGTCACCGGGGCCGTCGTCACGATGCTCCGCGACCGGATCCGCGTCCGCGCCCTGCCGTTCCACTCGACCACAGCCACCGACCCGGACCCGACCACGCCGTGAGCGCGCTGACACCACAGCCCGCCAGCCGCCGGCCCGACCCGTGCCAAAACGATCGGCTAACAGCGCCTCGGCAATGATCGGCGAAAAATGCAGTTGCCTGAACCGCCCTGACGCTGTAGGTCTCGTCCACCTCGGCGTGCCACTGCTGCAGCCGGCGTGTGTCAGGCTGGCGGCAACCAACCCGGCGAGGACGGTGGTAATCACGCCAGGTCACCGAAGCGCTGGCGCATCCGGTCGCGGATGTAATCGTCGTGCCGCTCCGCCAGGTCAGGCGGGCCGTCAATGCTGCCGATCAGCGCGAGGAAGCCCGCCCATGGGGCCTCATCATCGGGTGCCCCGCTTCCGGGCAGCGCGCCCGCAACCTGAGAAAACTCCTCGTCCTGGCTGACGAGGAGCCGCAGCCGCCTCACCTGGTCCGGAGTGAGGCGGTCGATCAGGTGGTGCATGTCCTGGTAGTCGTATGCGGCGGTCACCCCAGCAGAGTAGGGCGCTCACCGCTTCCGATACCACGGGCGGCCGGTGCGCTGGCCGCTGGCATCGGACCGTCATGCAGGCACGCCCCGGTGTCGCTGGCCATTGGGACGATGACGGTTCTGCCGCCGGGCCCGGGCTGGCGGTACTTGGCATGGGCGCCGCGTTGGCGAATCAGCTCGAACCGTGGCGGCGCAGGGTCTTGGTGACCTCCTCGGAGGAGGGACCTTCAGGCACTCTTGAGGGTCAGTTGCTCGACGTGGGCATCGGCGACGTACTGGTAGTCGGCAGGGGCGTCCGGCTCGTCGAAGTACAGTTCGAGCGCTTCGAGGATGTTCGCTCGGACGCGCGTGGGCACGTGGGGTGCTGCGGGAACCCGAGATGACGGCGTAGAGCAGGAGGTTGACGTCAGGGATGATCACGACGTGTGTCGCGCGGTGCCGATGATCGCCTCGTCCTCCAACTCGTCGGCCAGCCGGTTGAATCCGGCCAGCTCGAATCCGGGGCGGATAGCCGATTCGTGCGGTGTGAGGCGGTAAGGCTCCTGGCGGTTGGCCGGCGGGGTCAGTGCGCGCCGGAGGGTCTCGTTGATGACCTGTTTTATCGGGCGGTGCTCGCGATGAACCGCGTCGTCGACTAGGCGGGAAACATCGTCATCGAGAGTCAGGGTAATGCGCACACGGGTATCATGATGCTCTCGTGGAGGGGCGTCAAGATATCACGTCGGGGCGGGTGGCCGCGTTCGGCCGGGGCGGTCGCTACCGGCGCGTGAGGCAGCGGTCGGTAGGGCCGTAGCATGGCGGCATGGCGTTCGAGCGGATCACCATCGACCCCGAGCGGATGGGCGGCCTGCCGTGCATCCGAGGACTGCGGGTCACCGTCAGCGCCGTCCTCGGGCAACTTGCCGCCGGCCGGTCCATCCCTGATGTCCTGGCCGACTACCCCTATCTGGAGCACGCCGACGTGCTGGCCGCGTTGGAGTACGCCGCCGCCGCGGTCAGCGAACGTTAACTCCCGTTCGCGCACCCGGCGTGAAACTCCTCATCGACGCCAACCTGTCTCCGCGCATAGCTCAGTAGTGACGGTCGCCGATGGCGTGCTGGTGGCCGCATCCCAGACCCGCGGCGTGCCGTCGCCGCCCCGTGGCCAGCAGCATCCGCCCGCCCGCTTCACACGGGTCGCCATCAAGAACGGGCTCACGGGGCGGGGCCGGTTCGCGGATTGGATCACAGCGACCTGGGCTGCGGCGGGGGTCCCCAGCGGGGTGGGTTCGGGCGGGTGGGGTTCGGGTCAGGCGGCGCGGGTGGCGGCGATGCGGCGGCGGAGTTCGAGGCCGGTCGGGGTGCGTTGCCAGGGTTTGGTGGCGTCGGTGAGCAGGCGGAGGCGGTCCACGGCGCGGGCGGATCTGAGGGCCTGGACCTGGGTGACTGCCTCGTGTGCGGCGGCGATGCCGGCGTCTCGTTCGCCGGAGTGCAGGAGACCTGCGGCGAGCATTGTCTGGTCGAACGCCCGTGACACCGCGGGTCGGGTGTCGGCGAAGGCGGGGCCCAGTAGCTGCTGGGAGATCCGGGCAGCCCGCTCGCCGCTGCGGGTGGCCAGGCCAGGGTGGCGGCCCAGCAGGGCGTACGCCCACGCTTCGTAACTTTCCCTCTCGCCGGGCACGGTCGCGTTGAACTGCGCACAGCCGTGGAACGACGCGGCCTCCGGGGTGGCGGCCATCAGGCCGCGCTCGTCCTCGGCGCGCGCCAGCGCGTCGGCGACCTGCGTGGACTGGCCGAGCAGGGCATACGCCAGCGCCTCGTTCTGGTGCAGGTTGGCGCGCTCGGCGTGGCTGCCGGCATCCCGAGCGGCGGACTGGGCGAACTGGAACATCTGCAGCGCCTCCAAGGCGTGCTCCCCGTCCAGGTAGACCTTGCCCATCCACCCGAGCAGATGGGCCACCAGCGCATGCTCGCCAGCGTCACGGGCCAGCACCAGGCCCTGCAGGTAGTGCCGGTGCGCCTCCCGGTGACGGCCCACGTCGTGCATCGCGTACCCGGCTTCGCCGGCCAGGTCGGCCAGCGCCACCTTCAACTGCCGGCCCACCGCCTCGGTGTAGCTCGAGCGGAGCAGCGCCGAGGTCGAGCGCAGGTACGCCGTCACCGCGCCCAGCGTCGCGTACCCGCCAAGTTGGTTGATCCCAAGGTCGTACAGCAGGTCGGTGGTCCGGCGGATCCGGGCGACGTCGGAAGCGCCGATCCGGGCCGGCGGCGGCGCGGGATGCGCGGCCGCTCGCGGCAGCCACCGTTCGTAGTCCGAGGCGTTCCCGCCGATCATGACCGCGACGGTGGCACCCATGAAGTCTCGACGTTGCACGGGATCGTCCTCCTCGCTCGCGGCACCCCGCAGCAGGCGCCCCGATGACGATCCTCCGCCTGCGCCGGCCGGCATGGCCTCATACGACAGGCCCATATACTCCCGCGGGATCCCCAACCCGTCGGCAATCCGTGACAGCACATCGTACGACATGATCTTCCGGCCGTGGATGATCGCCGACACCTCCGGCTGCGACTGCCCGGTCAGCGCGGCGATCCGCTGCTGGCTGAAACCGATCTTCTGCAACAGCCGGTAGACACGACAGATGTCGCGGCCCGCCAGCGCGGACCGCATCTCGGGCCGTTCCCACTCTGCCGGATCGACAGGGTCCTTGCCGTCGGTGATGGTGTTCACATTCCCTCCGTCATCGGGCGCAGCGGCTGTCCGGGCAGACGATAGTGCGGATGGATCAGTGCGCACGGCAGCTATACGCGTTGCGTATCCGTGGTGCGTATGACGGCGCGGGGCGACGCTGGACGCGGACCAGGCGACGTCAATATCGCTTGATGTGCGCGTGCCATCACGGCGGGTAGTTGACTTCGGAATGATACGTAACGATCGCGCTCAAGGCTTCACGCGGAAGACTCGAATCGGGTCATTTTGCCGACTACCCAAAGTTGCGATCATGACAGGCCGTGATCTTGGCGCGGCCCTGGGCTTGGCAGCAGGCGCCATCCAGTGAGCGTCGTGAGGAACCGGATGCACTCCGCGTGCCGCTGATCGCGTGTACTGAGGCTGGCGGCAATCGGCCCGGGGTGTCCAGGACGGTGGCAATCACGCCAGGTCGCCGAAGCGCTGGCGCATCCGGTCGCGGATGTAATCGTCGTGCCGCTGGCGGCGTGCGAGGGAGGCGGTCAAGCCCGGTCACCACGCCACGGTCACGGCGGTCCCGCACCGCGCCCCGGCTCTCCAAGACCACCTGATCGACCCTCATCCGCCCCAGTTCGGCCAGCAGCGCCTTCAAGCACCGGACACGCGCCCGCTCGTGCCGGCCGTCGTCGTAGAGCAAGACCGCCGCCAGCGAGGTCACCGGCAGCTCGGCGACGAAATAGCACACCCCGCAGCAGCATGCTGCGTTCTCTCCTCGCTTCCGCGTCACAGGTCTCTGGCCATGATGTTGAACCGCTGGAAAGAGGCGCTCGACCCGTACTGTTGGGGCGCGTGGCACCGAATGTACTCAGCAATGAACTTCGAGTCGGCTTCAGAGTACTCGGGCGCATTGCCC
>JBKOWA010000364.1:0-7657 GCA_046724155.1 Actinomycetota bacterium | reverse complement strand
GGGTGCCGGACCATGACGGCCGCCGGACCATGACGGGTGCCAGACCGACTGGCGGCCCGTGACGGGTGGCGTGGGGCGGCGAGGGGTACCGTCGGCGCGGTGTGTGCACGGGTGGGCGACTTGCGCGACGACATGGCCGTGCAGACTTGTGGCACCCGGACAACGGGTGTCGAATTCGCGCCACACGCGTAACCGTGGGGATACGGGAGGCGAACAATGGCTGGTAAGGGTGCTGACAAGGGAGCCGCCGCCGCGGTGTAGCGGGCCGCCCCGCGTCCCGCCCGCCGGTTCAGCAGGCCGCCACGGCGCTGCCCGCGCGGTGCGCTCTCGCGGTGCCGGGGCGGCGCTACGCTGGGTGTGACCCAGGCGACTCATCTGTGCACCGGATGATTGTCCGGTGCCGGCTCGTCCCGGCAGACTTGTGGCTCCTGCCCGATGGGTGTCGAATTCGCGCCACACGCGTAACCGTGCCGAAGCGGGAGGCGAACGGTGGCAGGTAAGGGTTCGGACAAGGGGGCGGGCGCTGCCGTCAATGCGGTGGACCGCCCGGAGCAGATCCGCAACGTGGCGCTCGTCGGACACTCCGGTGCGGGGAAGACCACGCTTGTCGAGGCGTTGCTCGCGGCGACCGGGACGATCAACCGGGCCGGGTCCGTGACCGAGGGGAGCACGGTCAGCGACTCCGACCCGGTGGAGCACAAGCAGCAGCGGTCGGTGGCGCTGGCGGTGGCGCCGGTGGAGCACCGGGGCGTCAAGGTCAACCTGCTGGACACCCCCGGGTACGCGGACTTCGTGGGTGAGCTGCGCGCCGGGCTGCGGGCGGCGGACGCCGCCCTGTTCGTGGTGTCCGCGGTCGACGGCGTGGACGCGCTGACGATCTCGCTCTGGGAGGAGTGCGCCGCCGTCGGCATGCCGCGCGCGGTGGTGATCACCCGGCTGGACCACCAGCGGGCCGACCACGACGAGGCGGTGGCGGTCTGCCAGCGCGTCTTCGGCGACAACGTGCTGCCGCTGTACCTGCCGCTGGCCGGCGACGACGGCCAGCCGGCCGGCCTGATCGGCCTGCTGTCGCGGCGCATCTCCGACTACTCCGGCGGCCCGTACCACCCCAGCCACCGCGACCCGGAACCGGAGCACGTCGAGCTGATCGACAACGCCCGCAACGCGCTGATCGAGGGCGTCATCGCCGAGAGCGAGGACGAGTCCCTGATGGACCGGTACCTGTCCGGGGAGGAGATCGACCCGCAGGTGCTGGTCGCCGACCTGGAGACCGCGGTGGCCCGCGGCTCGTTCCACCCGGTGATCCCGGTGTGCGCCACCGCCGGGGTCGGCATGGCCGAGCTGCTGGAGGTGCTGACCAGCGCGTTCCCGTCCCCGCCCGAGCATGAGCTGCCGCCGGTGACAACCGTGGACGGCAAGCCACGCGATGCGCTGACCTGCGACCCGGCCGGCCCGCTGGTGGCCGAGGTGGTCAAGACGACGGTCGACGCGTACGTCGGCCGGGTGTCCCTGGTCCGGGTGTTCTCCGGCACGCTGGCGCAGGACCTGGCGATCCACGTCTCCGGGCACGGGCTGGCCGACCGCGGCCACGAGGACCACGACTCGGACGAGCGGCTGGCCCACCTGTTCAGCCCGCTGGGCGCCACACTGCGGCCGGTCACCAGGTGCGTCGCGGGTGACATCTGCGCGATCACCAAGCTGACCACGGCGGAGACCGGCGACACCATCTCCGCCAAGGACGACCCGCTGCTGGTGGCCCCGTGGGACATGCCCGAGCCGCTGCTGCCGGTCGCGGTGCAGGCGCGGACCCGCAGCGACGAGGACGCGCTGGCCAAGGCGCTGGCCAAGCTGACCGCCGGCGACCCGACGATGCGGCTGGAGCGCAACCCGGAGACCCACCAGCTGATCCTGTGGTGCATGGGCGAGGCGCACGCCGACGCCGTGCTGGACCGGCTGCGCGGGCAGGGCGTGGAGCTGGACACGGTGCCGGTGGTGGTGCCGCTGCGGGAGACGATCGCCGCACCGTCCAAGGGTCACGGCCGGCACGTCAAGCAGTCCGGCGGGCACGGCCAGTACGCGGTGTGCGACATCGAGGTGGAGCCGCTGCCCCGCGGCGACGGCTTCGAGTTCGTGGACAAGATCGTCGGTGGGGCCATCCCGAACTCGTTCATCCCCAGCGTGGAGAAGGGCGTGCGGGCCCAGATGGACCGCGGGCTTGCCGCCGGGTTCCCGGTGGTGGACGTGCGGGTGACGCTGGTCGACGGCAAGGCGCACAGCGTCGACTCCTCCGACGCGGCGTTCCAGACCGCGGGCGCGCTGGCCCTGCGGGAGGCGGCCAAGGCCACCCGGATCCAGCTGCTGGAGCCGGTGCACACGGTCGAGGTGACCGTGCCGGACGAGTACGTCGGCGCGGTGATGAGCGACCTGTCCGGCCGCCGCGGCCGGGTGACCGGCACCGAGTCCATCGGCGGCGAGCGCACCGTGGTGCACGCCGAGGTGCCGGAGACCGAGCTGGTGCGGTACGCGGTGGACCTGCGCTCGCTGTCCGCCGGCACCGGGAAGTTCACCCGCAGCTACCTGCGGCACGACCCGATGCCGGAGCACGAGGCGGCAAAGGCGATCAAGGCGTTCGAGGACGCCAAGCAGAACTCGTAGCCAGCCGGCTACGCACGCGGGGAGGCGCCGCCCCACGGGACGGCGCCTCCCGCATGCCGGCCCGGCGCAGTCCGGGCCCCCTTCTGTTTCGTGGCGCGGTGTTTCGTGGCGCAGCATTCCCTGACGCGGTGTCAGTGCCCGCCGGTCCGGATCCCCCAGCCGAACGGGAACAGCGGGTGGTAGTCCGCGTCGCCGACGTTGATCGGCTCCTGGTCCTGGCTGACCGGCCAGGTCTGCGGCAGCCGCCCGGTGAACGGCCGCTCGCCGAACAGCACGTCGGCCACGCCCTCCCCCTCGCTGCCCGGCAGCCAGGAGGCGACCAGCGCGTCGATCTCGCCGAGCTGCCCGGTGACGACCAGCGGCCGGCCGGCCACCACCAGCACCACGCAGGTGCTGATCGCGCCGCACACCCGGTCGACCGCCGCCCGGTCGGCGGCGGACAGCTCCAGGCTGTGCCCGTTGTTGCCCACGTCGCCGACGCCCTCGGCGTACGGGGTCTCCCCCACCACCACGATGCCGACGTCGTTGCCGGTGGTCGGCGCCGAGGCGTCCGCGCTGTAGGTCACCCGGGCCTGCGGGGCGACCTGCCGGATGCCGTCCAGGATCGTCGTGCCCGGGATGACCGGCCCGGACTGGCCCTGCCAGGTCACGGTCCAGCCGCCGGCCTGGTTGCCGATGTCGTCGGCGTTGCTGCCGGCCACGTAGATCCGCTCCCGGCCGGTCAGCGGCAGCGCCCCGCCGGCGTTCTTCAGCAGCACCTGCGACTCGGCGACCGCCCGCCGGGCCAGCGCCCGGTGCGCCGACGAGCCGACGGTGTGCAGGAACCGCCGGTCGGTGTACGGGTGCTCGAACAGCCCGAGCCGGAACTTCACCGCGAGGATCCGGCTGACCGCGTCGTCGATCCGGGACATCGGCACCCGGCCCACGTTGACCTCGGCGGTCAGCGTGGTCTCGAAGGACTGGTAGGAGAACGGCTCCATGAACAGGTCGGTGCCGGCGTTGACCCCGGTGCGCACCTGGGTGGCCCAGTCGCCCGGGATCTGGTGGATGGCCTCCCAGTCGGAGACCACCAGGCCGTCGAAGCCGAACCGGCCCTTCAGCACGCCGGTGACCAGCTCGGCGTTCGCGTGCATCTTGATCGGGTTGCCGACCCCGTCCTCGGTCCAGTCGACGCTGGAGAACGACGGCATGACGGCACCGACGTGGTGCTGCCGGACGGCCGGCCCGTACGGCGCGAGCGCGAGCCGCTCGAAGTCGGGCCGGCTGGTCACCGCGACGCCCTGGTCGATCGTGTAGCCGTCGGTGGTGGAGCTGCCGTACACGGTGTCGCCGTCGCCGGCGTAGTGCTTGGCGGTCGCCAGCACCCGGTCCGGCCGGGACAGGTCGGTGTGCCGGCCCTGGAACCCGTCGATGGCGGTCTCCATCGAGATCACCAGCGCCGGGTCCTCGCCGAAGCTCTCGTAGGTACGGCCCCAGCGGATGTCGCGCGCCACGCAGATGCACGGCGCGAAGGTCTCCTGCGGCCCGGTGGCCCGGGTCTCGATCGCGGTCGTGTGCTCGACCCGCTCGACCAGCCCGGGGTCGCGGGTGGCGCCCAGCCCGATGTTGTGCGGGAAGACCGTGGCGCCGACCAGGTTGCCGTGGCCGTGCACGGAGTCCACGCCGTACAGCAGCGGGATGTGCAGCCGGGTGGCCAGCGCGGCGGCCTGGAACCGGTCCACCATGTCGGCCCACGCCTGCGGGGTGTTCGGGGTGGGCGTGGAGCCGCCGCCGGACAGCACGCTGCCCAGGCCCCAGGTGGTGATCAGGCTCGGGTCGCCGGCCACGGCCCCGCGCTCGGCCTGGGTCATCTGGCCGACCTTCTCGGCCAGCGTCATCCGGCCCAGCAGGTCGGCCACCCGCTGCGGCACGGGGAGCGTCGGGTCCTGGTACGGCAGCGCGGCGCCGGCAGCCGGTGCGGGCGTCACCGGGCCGGGTCGGGTCGACGCGGCCGAGGCCGGCACCAGCCACAGCAGCAAGATGGCCAGACCGCCGGCCACCGCGGCGGGCAGCGCGGCCCGCCGCCGGTGCCCGGACGTGGGTGTTCTGGACGACACGAGTACCTCCCTACCGGCCACCGCCGCAGGGGCCGGTGGCCAGCCCTAACCGGGTAAACGCCCCCATGACCGCGCGGTACACCCAGGGGGTAGGCCCGTTGGCGGCGCGCCCGTTCGCCCGTTTGAACGAACGCGGACGAGCCTAACTCCAACCGCCAACCAACGCCTGCGCAGCAGCATCTCCCTGACTAGTCCCTGCTCCGCGGAACGGTTCGTCCCCGCGCCGGGGTCGCCATGGGGGTGGCGCATGTACCCGTACCCATACCTACGTCGTCTGGCAGTGCCGGGGATCGCCACCGCTGCCGCCGTCCTGCTGACCGCCGGGCCCGCCATGGCGCTACCCGGTTTCGGCACCGCTCCGGTATCCGGCGGCGGCTCCGTGTCCACGCCGTGGTCGCCGACCGGGGAAGGGGTCTCCGCGGTGACCGTCGGCCACCACGCCGGCTACGACCGGGTGGTGTTCGCCTTCCGCGACCACACGCTGCGCTTCGAGGCGAGCTACGTGTCCGGGGTGACCCAGGACGCGTCCGGCGCGCCGGTGCCGCTGCGCGGATCGGCCTTCCTGGCGCTGGTGCTGCGGGGGGCCACCACGGGGTTGTCGGTCCAGCGCACCATCACCCCCGGCTTCCCGATGCTCAAGCAGGTCAAGGGCGCCGGCGACTTCGAGGGGGTCGTCTCCTACGGCATCGGCGCGGCCAGCAGGTCAGGCTTCCGCGCGTTCACCCTGACCGGGCCGAACCGGCTGGTCATCGACCTGGCCATCCCCGCCGCCGCGGCGAGCGGCTCCGCCGGCAGCTCGGGCACGGCAACCGGCTCGGCGGCGACCGGCACAGAGACGGCAGACAGCTCGGCCACGGGCTCGCAGTCCACGGGCTCGCAGTCCACGGGCTCGCAGTCCACGGGCTCGGAAGCCACGGCCAGCGGCAGCACCGGCTCGGGAACGGCCAGCGCTCAGCAGGTTGGCCCCGGCGACAGCAGCGGGGGGGTGCCCGCGACCGGCCTGGCGAGGACCCTCCCGCTGGTGCTGGGCGGGCTCGCGCTGGTCGGTCTCGGCGGCGCCGGGCTCTGGCTGGCCCGCCGCAGGTACGCCACCCGAACCACCAGCAGACCAGCACCGATGGCGAGGTAGGAGCCAGCAGGGGAAGCTCCGCCCCACCCATGCCAGGACCTGCCGGTGGCCGCGTCTACCCCTAGTATTCCCCAAGCGCGGCGGCGAGGGCGCCGCCGCACCGAAGTTGCCAACTGGGGGCCGTGATGTCCGTCCGCCGACTCGTCCTGCCTGTTCTGGCGGCCATTGCCGCCGTGCTGCTCGCTACCACGCCGGCCGCCGCCCTGCCCTCGTTCGGCACCGCGCCGGTCTCCGGCGGAGGCTCGGCGTCCACGCCGTCCTCGGGGCCAGCGGTGGGGGTCTCCTCGGTGTCCGTCGGTCATCACTCCGGCTTCGACCGGGTGGTGTTCACCTTCCGCAGCCGGACGCCGCACTTCGAGGTGAGCTACGTGTCCGGGGTGACACAGGACGCGTCCGGCGCGCCGGTGCCGCTGCTGGGCTCCGCCTTCCTGTCCGTGGTGCTCCGGGGGACGAACGCGGGGTCTTCCGTCCAGCCGACGATCACCCCGGGCTTCCCGATGCTCAAGCAGATCAAGGGCGCCGGCGACTTCGAGGGGGTCACCTCGTACGGTATCGGCGCGGCCAGCAGGTCAGGCTTCCGCGCGTTCACCCTGACCGGGCCGAACCGGCTGGTCATCGACCTGGCCATCCCGGCATCCGGAACCGGCGCCCCGGGTGGCGGCCTGGCACAGACCGGCGTCTCGCACACCGCGCCGCTGGCGATCACCGGTCTCGGGCTGGTCGGCCTGGGCGCCGCCAGCCTGTGGCTGGCCCGGCGCCGCCGCGTCGCCGGCTGAGGCAGCTTCTCGCCGCGCCAGCGGTGGCACTGCCCGGTTTCGGCACCGCGCCGGTCTCCGGCGGCGGCTCCTCGCCATCGGGGCCCGGCGAGGGCGTCCTCCTCGGTGACCGTCGGCCACCACGCCGGCTACGACCGCGTGGTGTTCACCTTTCACGACCACACTCTGCACTTCGAGGTGGGCTACGTCTCCAGGGTGGCGCATGAGGAGACCGGCGCGCCGGTAAGGCTGCGCGGCTCCGCCTTCCTGGCGTTGATGCTCCGGGGGACCGAAATGGGGCTGTCGGTCGACCCCACCATCACCCCCGGCTTCCCGATGCTCAAGCAGATCAAGAAAGTCGACGACTTCGAGGGGGACGTCTCCTACGGCATCGGTGCGGCCAGCAGCTCGGGCTTCCGCGCATTCACCCTGACCGGGCCGAACCGCCTGGTCATCGACCTGGCCATCCCCGCCACGGCGAGCGGCTCCACCGGCAGCTCGGGCCCGGCAACCGGCTCGGGGGCGACAGGCTCGGGGGCGACAGGCTCGGGGGCGACAGGCTCGGGGACGGCGGGCACTTCGGGTACGGCAACGGGCTCGCAGGCCGCAGGCTCGCAAGCCACGGGCTCGGAGGCGACGGGCAGCGGCGGCACCGGCTCGGGGACGACCGGTGCGCGGCAGACCGGCTCCGGCGGCAGCGGGGGGCTGGCCTCGACCGGCCCGGCGAAAATCGTCCCGCTGGTGCTGGGCGGGCTCGTGTTGGTCGGCCTCGGCGGTGCCGGGCTCTGGCTGGCCCGCCGCAGGTACGCCGCCTGAGCCAGGACCATCACCGATGACGGGGCGGGAGCGGGCAGGGAGCTCCCGCCCCGCCCATGCCCGGACCGGCCCCTACCCCGGACCAGCCCCTACCCCGGACCAGCTCTGCCCCGACCGGCCGGCCGCGCGGGTGGACCGTCGGTCCGGTTCAGCCGGCGGCGTAGAACGCGCCGTACCAGTCGCAGTGCAGGCACCGGAACAGGTAC
>JBKOWA010000442.1:0-5777 GCA_046724155.1 Actinomycetota bacterium | reverse complement strand
TCCAGCTGGTCTGGGCTCAGCTCGAGGCGGTGCAGCGGCTGGTGCCGACGCTGCGGGTGGTGCTGGCCGGCCGGGCATCCGTCCAGCAGTTCAAGGTCCGCACCGTCGTGCTCGGGGACTTCGACGAGCAGGCGGCCGGCGGGTACCTGCGGGCCCGCGCGCCGCACCTGGATGCGGCCGACGTCCGGCGGGTGGTCCACGCCGTCGGCGGCAACCCGCTGAGCCTGCGGCTGGCGGCCCGGCTGTTCGCCGACCCGGCCGCCGACCGTTCGCTGGCCTTCCTGAAAATCCGCGACCAGCAGGTCCAGGGCGTCCTGTACGAGCGCATCCTCGACCACATCGCGGACCCCGACGTCCGGAAGGTGGCCCATCCCGGGTTGGCGGTTCGCCGGATCACCCCGGGCATCGTCATCGACGTGCTCGCCGAGCCTTGCGGGTTGGGCCGGCTGGGTCCCGACGCCGCGGCGGACCTGTGCCGGCGGCTGGAACGCGAGGCGACCCTGGTGGAACGGCGCGCCGAGGACCCGGCCGCGCTCTACCACCGCCAGGACGTCCGCCGGCTGATGCTGCCCGGCCTGCAGGCCTCGCGGCCGGCTGAGGTCGAGGCGATCCACGCCGCGGCCATCGTCTACTACTGGCGCCAGTCGCCTGAGGTCCCCCCGGGCATCGCCCGCGCCGAGGAGCTGTACCACCGGATGATGTCCGGGCAGCCGGAGGCCGCGCTCGCCAGCCGGTGGGAACGCGCCGCCGGGAGGTTCCTGGAAGCCAGCCTGGACGAGCTGCCCGCGCCGGCGCGAGTTTTCCTCGCCACCCGGCTGGACACCGCGGTCGACGACAAGACCCGGCGCAACGCCGACGACGAGGCCTGGAAGAGGTACGTGACCGGGGAGGTGCGCCGCCTGGCACAGGCCGGCGAGCTCGCTGCCGCACTGCGGCTGGTCCGCGAGCGGCGCGACGTGGACGGCGGCAGCCTGCTGCCGGACCTGGAGCTGGAGCTGCTGGAAGGGCTGGGCCGGCACTCTGCCGCGTACGAGCTGGCCATCCAGCAGCTGGCCAGGGTTTCCAACGGCTCCGACCCGGAGGCGTTCCTGGCCGCGTCGCTGGATGCGGCCCGGCTCGCCGGACTGACCGGGCGCGTCGCCGACGGGGTCACCATCCTGGACCGGGCCAGGGCTGCGGTGCCCGGCCTGGGCCTGGACCTGCTCCGGCTGAACGTCGCGTGGCTGCGGCTGGTCCGCGTATTCCCGACCAGCCACCCGGCAGTCCAGGCCACCGTCCGGGAGACGATCGAGTGCGGGCAGGCGGTGGGCATCCCCGCGCTGCAGGAC
The DNA here is from genome assembly GCA_046724155.1 of Actinomycetota bacterium. Classification (GTDB taxonomy): domain Bacteria; phylum Actinomycetota; class Actinomycetes; order Mycobacteriales; family JACQDL01; genus JBKOWA01. Next base: position 4,449 of record JBKOWA010000442.1, on the reverse strand, counting down.
CAGCCCGAACTCATTCGCGAGCTTGCCGGCGAGGTCGGACGGTACTGGCCCGAGCTCCTGGTCGCCGCGGTACGCCGGATCGGCCTGGACTACCGCGACGAACAGGACCGGTGGCTGCTCGCCGCGGCACTGGCCGACTGGGAACGCGACCTGGCCGGCAGCCGGGGGCTCAGCCCCGACGCGGTCCGCCGGTTGGCTCGAGCCCCGCATGGCACGCCGGCCGAACAGGCGTGGCATGCCTGGCTACAGCGCCGGCCGAGCGAGGTGTCGCCGCAGCTGGCCCGGCTGCTGGAAGAGTTCGGCCCACCGCAGCCGCGCTCGCCGTTGGCCACCGCGCTGAGCACGCTCTACCTGCATGACGCCGACCGCCGGCTGCGCGGCACCAGTTCCTGACCGGGTCCGAACGCCTGCCGGTGCGACGGCCCGGCCGGACTGGCCGCCTGTGAGTAATGATCCACTGTGCTCGCTGGATTTGAGTAGCCGTCCTGCTCAAGACGCAGCTGCCGTACCGATGCGATCCTGGATGCCTAGCAGCACCGGGCTGAGTCGTTGCGTGGACCAATGAGGATCTATCCGTGAATACTGCATTGACGCTCGCGGAGGTCAAGGCGTCCGATGGGCGACCCGTGATAGTTCCTCCCGAGGGGGTGTGCCGAGACGAGCAGTGCCGAGAGTGGGGTTGCTGATCGGGGTGTGGGGCGGACCGGTAACGGCGTGGTCGGGGTCTGTCAGGCGTACTGACCGCTCATCACGGCATCGCCGGAGAAGGCCGCGATGCCGTCGTCCGGCTCGTAGCTGATCACAATTCTGTCGTAGGCAGAGACCAGGGACCGTGGCACTGTCAGGCTCGCGCCGGACGGGCCGAGGACGCCCACCGACACCACCTTGGGGGCCGGCCCGGATTTGGCCAGCCACACCTCGTAGAAGTTGCCTCGCTTCGGTAGCGCCAGGTTGTTGGGATGGATGTCCATCCGGTCGCCCTGAATGGTGGCGGTGGCCGTGCCGGTCCACCGGCCGACCGGCTGCAACGGAATCTCCAGGGTGCCCTGCACATGGATCGGCGGCTGGCCGGTACGGTCTCGGTTGATCAGCACCCCGGCGCCGATGCCGGCCAGCACCAGCACGGCCGCGGCGGCCGCGGCCCACAGGCGTCGTCGCCAGGAAGGCGGCCCGGCGTGCCCGGACTGCCGCCGGCCGGGCCGCGCGGTGGGCCGTTCGCCGGCCTCGCCGGGCGCATCCGGCTCACCCCACCCGGTCTCCGGTTCGTGCCGGGCCTCCGGGATGGGCCAGGTGTCGGGTCTGGGTCGGGTCTGCGGACCGGGCCGGGTCTCCGCGCCGGATCCGGCCGGCCCGGCTTCCCTCGCCGCTCCCGGCTGGCCACCTGACGCGGAGCGCTCGGCGGCCAGTTCGGCGAGGAACCCGCTAGGGTCCGGCAACGCCTCCTCCGACTCCAGGATGACCTGGGGGGCGTACCGCATTGCCGACTGCAGCGCCGCCCCCGCGGACACCACCAGCACCAGCTCCTGCCGGCAGTCGTCGCAGGTCCGCAGGTGGGCGGCGACCCGGCCGGTGGTGGACCGGTCGAGCTCGCCAGCGAGCATTCCAGGCAGCTCGTCGAACACGTGCTCGGGTGCGGTCACCGCGCACCTCCTTTCTCCTCCAGCAGCCCGGCGAGCCGTTGCATACCCCGGGACATCCTGGTCTTCACGGTGCCGAGCGGGACAGCCAGCCGGGTGGCGATCTCGGTCTGGGTGAGCTGGCCGAAGTACGCCAGCCGGAGCACCTCGCGCTGCGGGTCGGGCAGCTCGGCCAACGCGCTGCGCACGTCCATCGCCCAGGCGAACCGTTCGGCGGTCTCCCGGCCGTCGTCTCCGGAAAGCTCCCGGATCTCGTCCAGCGGTACCACGTCCTTGCGCCGGGTGCGGAGCTGGTCGATGGCCCGTTTGCGAGCGATGCCCAGCACCCAGGCCGTCAGGCTCTGCCCGGGATCGTATCGGTGCTGGCTGCGCCAGACCTCGACGAACACCCGTTGCAGGACGTCCTCCGCCTCGTCTCGGGAAACGTACCGGCGCAGGTAGGACAGGACGAACGGGCCGAGCTGGCGGTAGCAGTCCTCCAGCGCGGACAGCTCGCCCTTGGCCAGCCTGGCGCCGATCGCTTGTACGGCGGCGTTGTCCACGAGGCGGCCCCCCGGTCGGTCAGCCGGTCTGGTCAGGCGGTTTGGTCAGGCGTTGGCGGTGACCTTGGGTAGGGCCAGGCCGACGCCCAGCAGGACCAGCGCGCTGGCGAAGTGCAGCGCGTTGTCCGGGGAGTTCAGCGCAAGGATGTTCGCCGAGCTGCTGAGCACGAACAGGCCTGCCACACCGAGCAGCAGGTAGACCGCGCCGACCGTCGCGTTGGCCAGCCGGGCCGCCGACGCGCCGGCGTACGCGGCACCGACCAGCAGCCCCCCGACGGCAAGGTGGGCCACGTTGTGCAGCGGGTTGACCATGAAGATGCCGAGCAGCTTGCCGCCGTCGTGGCCGGCGAACGAATGCCCGCCCGAGACGGTGAACCCGACCAGCCCGACACCGAGGTACACAGCGCCGAAAACGAACCCGACCAGCTGCTGGATACTCCGCCCGGGACGCTCGCCCGCTCCGTTCTGCGACATGACAGCTACCTTCCTCTCGCGCCGATCGCCCTTTCGTACTCAGCTCTTCGATGCGGCCGGGCGGATCGGATTCACCACGTCGGGGCGGAATGTGCGGCCCGGACGTGCACTGGCCACGAGTAGTCCCTAGACCGCGAGCCCGCCGGCCGAGCCATTCGGGGCCAGGGTGCCGGCGAGGATGCCCTCACAGGTCCTGACGACCACCCGGCACGCATCCGCTGCGCGGTGTCCGAGCAGCGGGTTCTCGGCGTGGCCCTGCCAGCGTTGCAGCAGGTCGATGGCCGTTCGGTGCAGCTGTGCGCGGTCGCCGTCAACGGGGAGTCCGAGGCGGACCGCGGGCGCCGTGCCGGCGCTGCCGAGCACGCGCTCGGCTTCCTCGCTGAGCTGCCGTGGCAGGCTCACCGTGCCGGATCGCAGCGCGGCCAGCAGCCGCAGCTCGGCGAACTCGTGCGCGCCGGCGAGGATCCGTTCCACCTGCCCGGCAAGGTCGCCCCCACCCTGGGGGTCGGCGCGCAGCACCCGCTGCAACGCCAGCAGCGCCGACCGGCCCTTGAGCAGCTCACGACGCTCGGCGAACTGGGTGTGCAGCACCCGTTGCAGCTCGAGCAGCCCGCTGCGGGCGACCAGCTCCTCGGCCAGCGCGGGCGGGCTGTCCGCGCCCTGCCGGATGAGCGAGGTGGACAGCCGGATGCCGAACAGGCCGAACCGTTGCAGCAGCTCACGGCGGGCCTGGGGGGACGCCACCGGCAGGTCGGACTCGGCGCGCAGGAACCGGTCGGCGGACAGCACCGCCTTCTCCAGCTCCTCGCGCGGCACCCCGGCAAGCTGGCTGAGCGCCCCGAACTCGGACTGCCGCAGCGTGCGCCCGGTATGGGCGAGCAGGCCGGCCACCGCGACGACGTTCTGGCACAGACCGCGCAGCGCAGGCTCGGCGCGGTAGCGGGCCGCGATCCCCCGGGCCGACATCATCGCGTCCACCCGCCCGGCGCCGATCTCATCGGCCCGCGAGAGCACCGCGACGGTGTTGACTCCGGTCGCCCGGGCCACCCCTTGGTCCCGGAACGACTCGAGGAACTCGGCGTCGGACACGTGCAGGTGCCGCATCAGGTAGATCACGGCGTCGGCCTCGGTGGGCGTGTCGTCGTCCGGTTCCAGGAACCGCACGGTGCGCTGCGCGTTCTCGGCGGACAGCGACGCGATGCCCGGGGTGTCGATCAAGGTCATGACCCGCAGGCTCTGCGCCGGCCAGTCGACCACCAGCCGGTCCAGCTGCTCGGCCGGGGTGCCGCCCAGGTCGATTTGCAGCGCTCCGTCGCGGCGCACCACCGGCAGCGGCTGCGGCCCGCCGCCCACCGGGTGCATCATGATCTTGGGGCTCGGCCCGTCCCGGTACCAGGTGACCACCCGGGTGCACTCACCGGCGTCGGTGGCCGCGACCGCCTCCCCGACCAGCGCGTTCAGCAGGGTCGACTTGCCGGCCTTGACCTTGCCGGCGATCGCCACCCGCAGCGGCTCGTCCAGCCGCTGCAGCTGCCGGCGCAGGGCCTCGGCGGTCCGGGGCTGGCCCCGGTAGGTGTGCACCGCGGCGCGCAGCAGCCGGCGCACCGCACCGGACAGGCCTTCCGCAGCGGACAGGCCTTCGGTGCCGGTCATCGGGCCGGTCATCAGGCCGCCGCTCGTGGGGTCGCGGCCGGGAGCAGCAGGGACCGGACCTGCTTGTGCACCGCCTCCAGCCGCTGCAGCTCGGTCTTGATCACGGCCAGCCGGGCCTCGCGCTCGCTCTTGGAGGCCTTCAC
>JBKOWA010000355.1:0-2377 GCA_046724155.1 Actinomycetota bacterium | reverse complement strand
CGTCATGCGCCGCCGAACAGAACCAGGCCTCGAACGCGCTGGGCGGCGGGTACACCCCGCGGTCCAGCAGCGCATGGAAGAACGCCGGGTACCGCCACGACTGCGCGGCCCGCGCCTGCGCGTAGTCGGCCACCGCGTCCTCGGTGAAGAAGACCGAGAACAGGTTCCCCGCGTACTGCACCCGGTGCGGCACCCCGACCTTGGCCAGCGCGTCCGAGGCCAGCCGGCCGACGACCCGGGCGGCCTCGTCCACCGCCGCGTAGACCTCCGGCGTGCAGTGCCGCAGGGTGGCCAGCCCGGCGGCCACTGCCACCGGGTTCCCGGACAGCGTGCCGGCCTGGTAGACCGGACCGGCCGGGGCCAGCCGGGACATCAGCTCCGCCGGCCCGCCGAACGCCGCCGCGGGCAGCCCGCCGCTCATCACCTTGCCGAAGGTGAACAGGTCCGCCGGCACCGGGTCCAGGCCGTACCACCCGGCCGCCGACACCCGGAACCCGGTCATCACCTCGTCCATGACCAGCAGCGCCCCGTGCGCCGCGGTGACCTCCCGCAGCGCCGCGTTGAACCCCGGCCGCGGCGGCACCACGCCCATGTTGCCGGCCGCCGCCTCGGTGATCACGCAGGCGATGGCGTCGCCGCCGGCCGCGAACGCGTCCCGTACCGCATCGGCGTCGTTGTACGGCAGCACGATCGTGTCCGCGGCCTGCGCGCCGGTGACCCCGGGGCTGTCCGGCAGCGCGAAGGTCGCCACCCCGGAGCCGGCGGCGGCCAGCAGCGCATCCACGTGCCCGTGGTAGCAGCCGGCGAACTTGACCACCTTGGGCCGCCCGGTCACGCCGCGGGCCAGCCGGATCGCGGTCATCGTCGCCTCGGTGCCGGAGTTGACCAGGCGAACCTGCTGCACCGGCGCCACCCGCCCGGCGATCTCCTCGGCCAGCTCCACCTCGCCCGGCGTCGGCGCGCCGAAGGAGGTGCCGCGGGCCGCCGCCGCGCCGATGGCGGCCACCACCGCCGGGTGCGCGTGGCCGAGGATCAGCGGGCCCCAGGAACAGACCAGGTCGACGTACTCCCGGCCGTCGGCGTCGACCAGGTACGGCCCGTGCCCGCTGACCATGAACCGGGGTGTGCCACCGACCGCGCCGAACGCCCGGACCGGCGAGTTCACACCGCCCGGCGTGACGGCGACCGCCCGCGCGAACAGCTCCTCCGACCCTTCCGGGGAGGCTGGCCCGCCGGTGCTCACTGCTCGCCTCCGCGCTCGCTCCGCTCCTCGCCCGGCCACCCCAAAGGGGACCCCGACCGGGCTGCGATGCTCACTCCCTGTCGGCTCGCGGTGCTCACTGCTCGCCTCCGCGCTCGGGTGGGCTGGGACGGTGAGGCAGCCTCGCGTTGTTCATGGGGGCATCCTTGCAGGGCCGATCGGTCACGAATCCGGTCTACCAGAGGCGGGCTCCGGGCTTCGGGGTTACGGTCCCTACTCATGGCTCGTGGACGGAGGCATCGCAGGGGCCCGCTCACCGCAGCGCTGGCCGCGTTGACGCTGGTCGCTGCCAGCGGCACCGCGGCAACACCGCGCCAGGCAGCGGCGACCCCGGCTGACCCGATGGCCAACCCACCGCTGACCGCCGACCTGCCCGCGGACGGCCGGACCAGCCTTCCCACCACACAGCCGCTCTTCGACCGGCACCCCCGGCCGCGGCCGGCCGGCACGCCGCGCCGGGCCGCTCCTTCGGCCGCGGCGTTCGCGCCGGAGCTGGCCGCCGACGGCATCCCCGCCGTCGCGCTGACCGCGTACCGCAAGGCCGAGGCCCGGATGGCCAAGGTCCAGCGCGGCTGCCACCTGCGGTGGCAGCTGGTGGCCGCCATCGGCCGGGTGGAGTCCGACCACGGCCGGTTCGGCGGGGCGCAGCTGCGCACGGACGGCACCTCGGCGCCGCCCATCATCGGCGTCCCACTGGACGGTCGGCCGGGCTTCGCGCTGGTCCGGGACACCGACCATGGCCGGTACGACGGCGACACCCGCTTCGACCGGGCGGTCGGGCCGATGCAGTTCATCCCGAGCACCTGGGCCGGCTACGCGGCGGACGGCAACGACGACGGCAGGACCGACCCGCTCAACGTCTTCGACGCGGCGCTGGCCGCCGCCGTCTACCTGTGCAACGGGCACGACCTGTCCACTGAGGCCGGCCGGCGCGCCGCGGTGCACAACTACAACCACTCCGACGAGTACGTGGACCTGGTGCTGGCGGTCGCCGCGCAGTACACCCACGGGGTGAAGGTGGACCACCTGCCGGCGCCGGCACCGGGCACCGGCCGGCTGCCCACCCCGCCGAAGGGCGTCCAGCCGCCGGTCTCGATCGGGCCACCGCCGGCCGGC
>JBKOWA010000107.1:0-1986 GCA_046724155.1 Actinomycetota bacterium | reverse complement strand
GTACGGGGTGGCGTTCAGCCCAGACGGCCGACTGCTGGCCACCACCAGCGCCGACCACACCGTGCGGTTATGGGACCCGCACACCAGCCGGCAAGTCCGCACCCCACTCACCGGTCACACCAGCGCCGTATTCGGGGTGGCGTTCAGCTCGGACGGCCAACTGCTGGCCACCACTAGCGACGACGGCACGGCGCGATTGTGGGACCCGCGCACCGGCCGGCAGGTCGGCGCCTCGCTCACCGGCCACACCGACACCGTCTCCGCGGTGGCGTTCAGCCCGGACGGCCAACTGCTGGCCACCGCCAGCTACGACCGCACGGCGCGGCTATGGGACCCGGCGCTCCTCAGCGACCCGTTCGCCAGCATCTGTGACCAGTTCGGCTCGCCAACAAGAAGCGAATGGAAACAGTACGCACCGAACGAGCCCTACCGGCCCGTATGTCCTCGGTGACCTCGCAGACGTGGCCTGCGACCCCTCACCTGCCGCGGACGCCGCCTCGCCTGAGGTGGCCAGCAGCCGGTCACCCGCGCGCTGTCCAGCCGCACCGGCCGGCCGGTCACCGCACCGCTTGCGGGAAGTCGAACACCCGGTCCGGGTCGTACCTCGCCTTGATCCGCTGCAGCCGGGGGTGGTTGCCGCCGTAGTAGGCCCGCTGCCACCCGGCCAGCCCCGGGTCGAGGTAGTTCACGTACGCGCCGCCGCTGGTGTACGGCCGCATCGCCGCCCGAAGCCGGCGCAGCCCGGCATACCGGCTGGCCACTGTGGACCGACCGGCCCCGGCCGGCAGGCTGGCGTAGTACTGCACGGTGCACAGCGCATCCCGGTGCCAGAACGCGGTATCGGACCGGGGCACCCGGCCGACCGCGCCGCGCAGCCCGTCAATGATCACCGACACCGCTCCGACGTCCCCGGCGAACCGGGCGACCGCGGCCACCAGTGCCCGCGCCCCGACCGCCGGCAGCGGCGCCGCGATGACGTCCGACGACCCGGCCCAGCTCTCCCGGGCACCACTGCCGCAGGCCGGCACCGACTCGGCCGAGCAGCCGGCCATCAGCTTCATCGTGTCCAGCCAGCCGAGGGTGCTGCCGCTGCGGCTGCTCGGCTCGCCGGCCCGCGCGGCCAGCGCGTCCACCTGCCGGTCCGCGCCCGCGCCGTCGCCCAGCCAGGTCACCGTGGCCCGGAGGCTCCGGGTGCCGTCCGGGTCGGCGTCCAGGTGCAGGTTGGACCACAGTTCGTCCGGCCCGCCGGCCACCCAGGCCAGCCAGGCCGGCAGCACCCGGTCCGCCGCCGACCACGGCCAGCGCAGGAACCGGTGCGTCACCGGGCCCACCGCCCGGGTGCGCAGCCGGAACGAGGTCACGATCCCGAAGTTCCCGCCGCCCCCGCCGCGCAGCCCCCAGAACAGGTCGGCGTCCCGGCCCGCGCTCACCGACCGCAGCCGGCCGTCCGCGGTGACCACCTCGGCGCCGACCAGGTTGTCGCAGGTCAGCCCGAACGCCCGGGCCACCACGCCGATCCCGCCGCCCAGGGTGAGCCCGGCGATGCCCACCGTCGGACACGACCCGCCCGGCACCCCCAGCCCGCGGGCCGCCAGCCCGGCGTACACGTCGATCAGCTTGGCCCCGGCACCCACCGCCGCCACCCCACCCGAACTGCCCACTCCCGACAGCCGGGACAGGTTGACCACCAGGCCGGTGCCGGTGGACCAGCCGGCGTAGGAATGACCACCGCCCCGCGCCCTGACCGGCACCCGGTACCGGGCGGCGAACCGCACGCACTCGGCCACATCCGCCGCCGACGCCACCACCGCCACCGCGGCCGGCCGCACCGCGTCGTAGCGCGGGTCGAACAGCCGCCGGGACCGGTCGTAACCATCCTGCCCCGGCCGCAGCAGCGAGCCGGACAGGCCGCGGGCCAACGCCGCCCAGTCCGGCGGACCCGGCGGGCGGCTGGGTGCGGACGATGGCGGGCGGCCGGCCGTGGAC
>JBKOWA010000155.1:0-1511 GCA_046724155.1 Actinomycetota bacterium | reverse complement strand
CGGTGAGCCTGGTGCCGGCCGACCCGCCGGCCTGCCCGCAGGCGGTGGCCGCCGTCGCCGACGCGGACGCCGTGGTGCTCGGCCCGGGCTCCTGGTTCACCAGCGTGCTGCCGCACCTGCTGGTGCCCGAGCTGGCCGGCGCGCTGCGTGCCTCGCCGGCCCGCCGCGTCGTCACGCTGAACCTCGCGCCCGGGCCGGGGGAGACCGCCGGGTTCACCCCGGAGGAGTACCTGCGGGTGCTGGCCGGGCACGCTCCCGGGCTGCGGGTGGATGCCGTGGTGGCGGACGCGGACGCGGTGCCGGACCCCCGTGGCCTGATGTCGGCGGTGCGGTCGCTGGGCGCCACGCTCGTGCTCGAGCCGGTGGCCGCGGGCGACGGCACGCCGCGCCACGATCCCGCGCGGCTCGCCAAGGCCTTCGCGCGGGTTCTCGCCGGGGAGTGAAGACTCGCCGGGGAGTGAAGAACAGGGGGAAGGGGGCACCGATGGCCATGACGGCGGCGGTGAAGGACGAGCTGTCCCGGGTCGACATCAGCAGGACCTGCTGCCGTAAGGCCGAGGTGGCCTCGTTGCTCCGGTTCGCCGGCGGGCTGCACATCGTCGCCGGGAAGGTGGTGGTGGAGGCGGAGCTGGACACCGGCTCGGTCGCCCGCCGGCTGCGGCGTGACATCGGGGAGGTCTACGGCCACGCCACCGACGTGCACGTGCTGGCCAGCGGCGGGCTGCGCAAGGGCAGCCGGTACGTGGTGCGGGTGGCCCGGGACGGTGAGGGGCTGGCCCGGCAGACCGGGCTGCTGGACCACCGTGGCCGCCCGGTCCGCGGGCTGCCGCCGCAGGTGGTGTCCGGCGGCATGTGCGACGCGGAGGCGGCCTGGCGGGGGGCGTTCCTGGCCCACGGGTCGCTGACCGAGCCGGGCCGCTCGTCCTCGCTGGAGATCACCTGTCCCGGCCCCGAGGCGGCGCTGGCCCTGGTCGGCGCGGCCCGCCGGCTGGGTCTCGGGGCGAAGGCACGCCAGGTTCGCGGGGTGGACCGGGTGGTGGTCCGCGACGGCGACGCGATCGGCGCGCTGCTGACCCGGCTGGGCGCGCACGAGAGCGTGCTGGCCTGGGAGGAACGCCGGATGCGCCGCGAGGTGCGGGCCACCGCGAACCGGCTGGCCAACTTCGACGACGCCAACCTGCGCCGCTCGGCCCGCGCCGCGGTGGCCGCCAGCGCCCGGGTCCGCAGGGCGTTGGAGATCCTGGCTGAGGAGGCGCCCGAGCACCTGCTGACGGCCGGCCAGCTGCGGCTGGAGAACACGCAGGCCTCGCTGGAGGAGCTCGGCCTGCTCGCCGACCCGCCGCTGACCAAGGACGCCGTGGCCGGCCGGTTCCGCCGGCTGCTGGCGCTGGCCGACAAGCGGGCCGCGGATCTCGGTATCCCGGACACCGAGGCATATGTCACCCCGGAGATGCTCATTCCCTAGCCGGCGTCCGGTACCGGCGGGTCAGCCGTGACCCACGTATCAGCAG
>JBKOWA010000100.1:0-9691 GCA_046724155.1 Actinomycetota bacterium | reverse complement strand
CACCACCTCAACCCGCAACTGCGAAATCCGCACCAACACATCATCATCGACATCCGACCCCAACGCATACCCGTTCGTCATCGTCCGCAGATAATCAGCCACCGCCTGCGCCCGCGCCCGCCGCGCCGCCCGCTCCTGCGCAGTACGCCCGAACCCACCCACCACCACCTTCGGCGTCACACGACTCTCACCGACCGCCGCCAACAACTCATCCGCCAACGCCTGCGCCAACTCATCCAACAACCCCGAATGCGTCCACAACCCAGAATGCCGCCGATTGAACGTAAACTCCACCTGCCACGAATCAACCGCCGCCGGCACCACAACCGGCCCCTGAACCTGCTGCCCGCCCTGCACCTGCACGCCCAGCACCTGCGGCTGGCCCTGCACCTGGCTCTGACCCTGCACCTGGCTCTGACCCTGCACCAGCGCCTGACTCCCGCCCTGCACCTGGCCCTGGTTCGACCCGGTGACCGTTGCGGCGGTGACGGTGGCGGTGCCGCCGGTAACGCCGGCCGTAACCGAAGCGGTGGACTGCGCAGTCTGCTCCACCGTCGCCTGCGTGACAGCCGACTGGTTCTGGTTCTGGGTGACCGTGGTAGTGGTACCGCCGGTTTCACCCGCCGTGACCGAGGAAGACTGCGGAGTCTGCTCGGTCGCCGGCTGCGTGACGGGCGGCTGGTCCTGGGCGGCCGGCCCGATGCCCAGGGTGGACAGACCCGCCGGCAGGTCGGGAAGCGCCGGAAGGTCGGGGAACAGCAATGCCAGCCCCTGCGTGAAGGAGCTCCGGATCTGCTCGACCCGGCCGCCGACATCCGGCAGGCCAGGCGCGTCCAGGCTGGCGGCCTTCTCCAGCACGTCGTCCAGCGCCGTGAGTATCCGGGACCGTTCCGCCGCAACCTGAAGCTGCCAGTCCCCCTCCTTCTTGATCTCCTTGATCAGCCCGAGCAGCACCACGCTGTTTGTCTTCAGCTCCGCCAGCCGCTGGTCCAGGACATCCGCCGTGAGCCCCCCGGATGCCGCGGCCAGGAACTCCGCATCGCTCTTGAGCATCCCCAGCATGATGCGGTCGTGGTCCGTGACCAACGGGTTCATCTCCAGCCGACCGATCTCCTCGAGGACCTCCACAATCCCGATGACCTGCGGCTTCAGCAACGGCAGGGCGGAGTCGCGCAGGTTCTGGATCAGGATGCCGATCAGGTTCTCCTGCGTCTGCGGCTCGAACTGCGGGAACTTCTCCGTGATGTCCTTACCGGCCCGGAACTGCCGCTTGCGCAGGTCTATGCCGTAGCGGGTCGCTGCCTCCGGCAGGAGCGCCTGGACCTTGTCGAGGAACTGCCTGAACCGGTCCAGGTATCCGGCCCAGGAGGTCCCCCTCAGCCACACCGTCGGGGCCAGCGAGGTACCGATCTCGTACGCCTCCGCCGCGAGCTCGGCCGCCGTCCGGATCCGGCGCACCCGCTCCCGCAGCGCCTCCTGGTCCGTGGTGGACGCGACCTCGCCGATCCGTTCCTCCACGGCGGACAGCCGCTGCTCGATGTCGCCGGCGGTGAAATAGCCGACGGCGATCTGGCCGGTCGCCTGGGCCAGCGTGTCGAGGTACCCGTTCAGCACTCCGAGCGGGTCGGCCGCCGGGTCCATGACCGCCCGCAGATCCTCGCTCACCAAATCCAGCTTCGCCATCAACAGGTCAGTGGCCCCAGTGGCATCGCGAGCACGCGGAGTCATTTCCAAGGCGGCATCGGTCAGCCACGCCAGGTCGCTGGCGTTCTCGGGCCGGAGCAGGGCACCCATCTCCACCAGCAGCGAGATGCCTACCCTGGCCTGCTGCTCCGCGCTCTCCGGCCGGGTATCAGCGAGGAGAAGCTCATACCCGAGCCGCAGCGTACGCACCCGGAGGCCGATGTCACCGCCGGCCCGGTCGAGGACGTCCCGGATCATGGAGCTGGCCGTGTCCAGGTTGACGACGCCCGCGGCAAGCAGCGGGCGGACATTCTTCCTGAGTAGCTCCAGCCAAACGTCGAAGTCGTCTGCGGTGAACACCTTGCCCGGCGCGAGCATGGCAGCGTGCGAGGTGAGCAGGTGGCGCCGCTGGGCGAGCATGGGGAAGTTCTCATCGCGGGCGGTGCTGTCCGGCAGCACCTGGTTCACCTTCAGGACGAACGCGTCGACGTTGTCAGTGAAGGTCAGCGGCGCCAGCTTCCCCAGCCGCACCTGCCGAAGGCCATAGAGCTCCAGCGCCGAGTTACGGGAACGCAGGTGCATCAGCGTGATAGCGAGGACGCCCGAGTCGGACTTGGCCAGCTGCCAGGCGGTGAGCGACAGCACGGCCTCGGAGAGGGATGCCGTGACCTCCGCCTCGTACTGCGAGGATACCAGCGCGGCGAGATCGAAAACCTCCTCGACGGCCACTATCAAGCTCCCAGTGCCCTTGGCTCCGGTTTTCACCATCATCTGGAAGGGGCCGAGCAGGTTGACAACCCGCTGGTTCAGGCTTTCCCGCGTCGGGCCCAGCAGCCGCACCTCGTGCGTGGCCAGGTCGCTGACCAGCACGTCGTACTTGTGCTGTACCTGGGTACCGGCGGTGATCCAACCTCTGACGGCCTGCAGCCGGGAGATGAGGACGGACATCGACAGCTGGCCGCTCGTCATGAACTCCGTCATTCCGGCGATCACATCGAGCCGGCGGTTGATGATGTTGTCCATGGCCGTGCCCACCGGCTGCGCGTTCGTCTTCGCCGCAATGTGGATGACGAGGTGGGCCTGGTCGCTCTCGGCGATGTCCAGCCACTGGCCGGCCAGCTTCCGGTCCGGCTCCGGCAGCGTCTGCCCGAGCGTGCCGTTGACCAGATCCCTGAGCCTGGCCAGGACCGCTCCGTAGCGACCGACGAATGCCTTGTAGCCGTTCGGGTTGGTCTTCTCGACGTAGTCGAGGACCGCGACGGTACGCCTGCCGAACACGTCGGCGTAGCGGAGGAGCTCCGCGGCTGCGACGGTTTTCGGGGCCGACCGGAGCTTGACCCACGCTTCGAGGGCCACCGTGACGTTGATGTCGCCCTGCCGGAGGCCGGGCTGACGGCCGAGGTTCTGCGCATGCTCCATGAGGGTCTGCATGGCCGGGTCGTCCACATCCACCTGCGACGCGAACTTCCACAGGGCTTGCATACGCGCGGGGAAGCTTGTCGGTTCGGCATACCAGGCGGCGTCGCTGAGCAGCAGTTCGACGAAGCCGTCGATCGTGCTGTCCTTGGGGTTGACCTTCTTCGCGGCGGCCTGCAGGTCCCGGGCGTGCTTGGTCAGGGTCTGGGTGGTGAGCTGGCCGGCGCGCACGAGCTTGTGGGCATGACTCACCAGGGCCTTGCGCCGGGCCTGGATGATGTTGCTCTTCTGCTGCCCCGAAATCGACTCGGTGATGCCTTTGACCCAGTTTCCGGTAACCTCCAGCAGCCCGGCACCGAAGAGCAGGTCCAGCTCCCCGACCAGGGCTGAGTCCGGCCAGGTGTCCTGGACCACCTGCTTGACATCGACGAATGCCGCCTGGAGCGGGGGAGCCGTCGACGGGTCCTGGTACCACAGCCTGGTGCCGTGCGTGGCCAGGGCCTCGACCCGCTTACGTACCAGCTCCTCGGTGAGAGTTCCGGCGGTGACCGCCGCGTTGTACTCAGTCTCGGTCAGCAGCACCTTGGACTCACGGACGACCCGTTCCAGGCTGCCCTTCGCCTTCGCCTTGCCCTTGCGGTTCTGGTACCGGTCGTACCCAGCGTTGACCCGCTGTTCGAGGTCGGCAAAGGTGACCCCGCCCCCGGTTCCGACGCGGGTGAGCAGGTTGCGGAGCTGGGGGAGGATCTCCTCGGCGGCCTCGTCGGTGTCCATCGGGTGCCGCAGCAGGTCGGCTTCCAGCCGGAGCAGGGCAATCCGGTCCTGCATGGCAGCGCGGGCGGTCTCGTCGGCGACCTGGTCCAGGCGGCCGGCGAGCCGGGCCGCGATCTCGTGGAAATCCTTCAACGGAAGCTTCGAGGCGAGCACCAGGGCCAGGCCCGAGCCCGCCAGCACGGCCAGCGCCTGCTGGGCCTCGGCCTGGGTCAGCGACTGCGGCGTGGCCAGCAGCGCCTCCAGGTTCAGGATCTCGCCGCGCTGCTGCATCACGGTGGCCAGCTCGGTGTTCGTCGCCCCGGCCAGCGCCACCACCTCGGCGACCCGCTCGGCGAACTCCTCCAGGTCCAGCGTGCCCTTGAGCAGCGGCAGACCGTTCTTACGGATCTTGCCGAGCATGTTCTTCAGGACATCCTCATCGACCGCACCGGCCACCCGGCCCGCCACATCGGTGCGGACCTCCAGCAACGCCAGCGCATGCACCCGCACGGTGGCGGTGGTGTCGGTCAGCCCCTGGGCCAGGTTGCGCACCTCCGGCACAGCAGCCGCGAACTTCGCCTGCGACAGGTAACCCCACCCGGTCAGCTTCGGCCCGTACTGCGACAGCACATCCAACCGCCGCATCACCACCCGGGTCCGCAGCTCCTTCAGCTGCCTGGCCAGCTCCGTCGCCCGCGCAGTGCGCTGCTGCGTCGGCCGCCTCGGCTGGTTCGCCAGATCCGCCATCGCCGCATCGCTGTCCAGCAACGCGATCTGCGCCTCCACCTTCTCAGCCAGGTCCTCGTGCATCCGGTCGGTCAACGCCAACAACCGCGCCGACCGCGCCGTCAAACCCGCCAACGACACCTGGAACAACGGCCCCAACTGTTCCAGCTGCGACTTCTTCTGCAGCTGCTCCAACGCCACCCGCAACGCCGCGCCCAACGGCCGAACCTGAGCGCCGCGAATCTGGTCCTCACCATCCCACAACTCCGCCAACGCCAGATCAGCACTCATCAACACAACCCACTCCGCAAGCGCAGCCCGCACCGCGGCATCATCGCCGGTATCGTTTTCGGTGTCGGTTTCCGGCACCGGTCCCAACTGCCCGGCCGCTGCAACGAAGGCATCCACCGCAGCCCTGACCTCGGCCAGACTCGGCCGCTCGACCGCCAACCAGAACCTCGACGCCACCTCCCGCGCCGCCCCCAACAACTCCATGACCCCCGGCACCGTCGGCACCTCAACCGGCGCTACCACCTGCTCCTGCTGCTCCTGCTGCGGCGGCTGGTCCGGGACCACCGTCACGTTCGGCGCGGTCACGTCGATCTGCACCGGCAGTGGCTGGACGACCGGCGGCTGGACGACCGGAGCCTGGACGACCGGAGCCTGAACCGCCTCCACCCACGTATTCACCTGCCCGGTGTTCACCGGCTCCCGCAACTCCGGCCAGAACCCGGTGATCCGCTCAGTCAACCCCCGCACCAGATAACCGGAGATGAAGTTCCCACCCAGATCCTGACCGAACCACTTGTAGCTGGTGGCCCCCCGGTTCCCCGGCTGCGGCGGCACCTGCACGACCGACCCATTGTCCCGGGCATACACAAACGCCTGCGCCACCGACTCCAACAACACCAACCGCCCGCCCGGCGTCGACGTCAACCGGTCCGGGAAGAACGTGCTCCCGCTCTCCTTCAACACCCCGCTCTGGACATGCACCACGTCCGACCGGTACACCCCGTTCGACAACGGCTCCGACGCATTACCCACCAGCGCGAACGTGTCACCACGCGGCTTGGCGTGCACACCAGAGACCTTGTCGTCGCGGAACGTGCCGAGGAACGCATGGTCCCGCACCCCCCGCACGATCAGATCAGCCCAGTGCACCGTCTGAGCCGGCCGGACCACCTGCCCCGGCGCCCCGGTGGTGTTGCCGGTGGCCGTGTTGCCGGTGGTAGCCGTGGTGCTGCTCTCCGCCTGGGTCTGCTGCGCCGCGGTTACCTGGGCGGTTCCGCCCTCGCCCTGGTTCTGGTGCTGGCCCTGCACGTTCTGTGCCCCGCCGCGGTTCCGGGTGCGCCGGTTCCGACCCCCGGCACGGTTCTGGTCACCCTGCTGCTGGTTCGCAACCTGCTGCGGGTTGTTCTGTTGCTGTTGCTGTTGCTGTTGGTTGCCGGCCTGGTTCTGGTTGCCGGCCTGGTTCTGCCGATTGCCCTGGTTCTGGTTCTGCCGGTTACCCTGGTTGCCGCCCCGGCCCCGACCACGGCCGCGCCGACCCCCGACAAGTCCGGCCAGCGGCGCCACCTCCAGACCGTGGTAGTGCTCCGCCAGCAGGTTGGTGGCTTCGTCGGTGCCCCATCCGGCCAACAGGTACGCGACCCGCAGCACTTTCGCCGTCACCTCGTCCAGCGGCAGCGGCGTCCCGTCGCCGGATATCTGCAGGGGGATCCGCTCGTGCCCCTGGACCAGTTCGGCCGCGTCCAGCATCACCTCCTGGTACGTCTCGGTCGGGAGCTTGCCGAGCTTCTTGTCGACGTTCGACAGGTCAAGCTCGGCAACCGACGCCGGCGCCACGATCTCCTCGACAAGCTCCTCGAACTGGTTCCCGCTGGTCGTGCTGCTGGTCGGCGCGGACAGACCCAGCAGGGTGGCCAACCGCTGGGCAGCGGTGGCCGCGACCGCGCCACGCAGCGTGCCGCGGGGGCCGGTCGCCAGCAGGCGCGGCACGCCGACCTTCGGCAGCGGCAGCCAGTGCTGCGTGGTGGCTCCGGTGGTACTGCCGGCTTCAGTAGAGGCAGCGCTGGTGGTGGGCTCGGTGGTGCGGACCCCCACCAGGGCGCCCCCCGTGGTCGGGTTGACCAGCACGGCGGCCTCGACCGAGACCCCGTCGGGGGTGACGAACTCCAGCCGCGGCCCCTCCTGCGCCGCCTGCCAACCGGCCTCCTGCTCCGGGTGCCAGTCCTGCGGGGGCAGGCCGCGGGACATCGCCTCCGCCAGGTCGTCGGCCAGGGAGAGCCAGCCGAACGCGGCACCGAAGGCGTTTTCAGCGGCGTTCTCCCGCTCCGACCAGGCGGTGGCCGCCGCCGGGTCGAGCCCGTGGGTCACCTGGTAGGCGGTCACCCAGTCCTGCCGGAACTTCGCCGCCAACCCGGTCAGTGTCTGGGCGGACAGCTCGATGCCCTCGGTCAGCTCGTGGAACGCCTGGGCGGCCTGCGGCAGGCTGGCCAGCATGGCCGCGATGGCGGCCGGCGCCTCGTCCAGGACCGAGCTCGGCTCGGTAGCCGCGTCCGATTCGGTGGCCGTGCCCGACCCGGACTCAGTATCCGACTCGGACTCCGTGTCCGAGTCGGTGTCGGCGCCTGGCGCGGTCGCGGTCGCCGTCATGGACGTCTCGACCGCTGCCACGGCCGTCTCGCCGGTCGGCGGCTCGGACCGCAGCGCTGCCAGGTCACCGGGGACCGCCGCCGCCAGCTCCGCCAGCGTCCGGGCCAGCCGTTCGGCCTGCTGCCCGGGCTGACCGGCGAGGGCGAGCTCGAGCACCCGCTGGTACTTCTGTTCCAGCCACGACAGCCGGTCCGGGGCCGGTACCTGTGCCGGGTCCCTGGTCTCGAGGTGGTCGGCGATGACCTCCCGCAGCTGCTGGACGGCGTCGCCGACCATGACGGCTTCCACGATCTGGTCGGGCAGGGCCGACACCATGGTGTCGAACGCCGCCTGCCAGTTCCGCCAGGCCACGTCCAGGGCGGCCCCGGTCAGCGCCCCGGTCCTGAGGCCGCCGAGGATCTGCTCGAACGACCGGGTCACCGTCGCGCGGAAGGTGTTCAGCAGCGTGCCGACGGTCGCCCGGTCATGCGGGCCGGTGACCCGGGTGGCCTGCCAGCCGGCCACCGCCAGCGCGAACTCGGCGTCGGCGGCACGTAGCTGCCGGTCCAGCTCCTGGTGGTACCCCAGCTGCTCGGAGTACCACCCGGTCAGCTCCCCGCGCGCCTCGTCCCAGGTCTTACCCGTCCACCGTGGACTGCTCTGCTCGGTTTCAGCCGCCGCGGCGGCCTCCTGCTGGAGCGCGCGCAGCTCGGTCCGGACATGGTCCGGGATCTCGAGCAGCCGGTGGAGGTCCTGCCGCCATCCGGCACGGAGCCCGTCCAGGTGCGCGGCGCCGGCGATGGTCTCCAGCTGCGTGGACAGCGGGCTGGAATGGTCATTCAGCTCCCACGGCACCGACTCGACCAGGTCGGTCCTGGCCTGCGGGCTCAGCCCGGCCCACAGGTCCGGCAGCTCGGTCTCCAACGCCGCGGGGAGCTCCGCCGCGGCCAGCCGCGCCAGCGCCTCCCGCCGCTGCGGTTCCAGGATGGCGCCGTCCTCGAACCCGTAGTCGGCGCGCAGCCGCCGCCATACCTGAGCTGCCTGCTCGACCTGCTCGGCGGCGGCCTTGGCCGCGTCGGTCAGGGCCGCCGCGATCTGCGGCGGCAGGCCCCTGGTCAGCTTGCTGAGCAGCCGGTCGAGCTGGCCGGTGGCGTGGTACGCGGCCAGCTTCCACACCAGCGCCCTGGCCAGGTCAGGCAGGTCCATCGCGCCCGGCGGGCGTTGCGTCGTGCTCAGCATGCTCACCAGCCGCGACGCGGCGGCGGCCACCGCCGGCGGCAGCTCCCGGGCAGCAGCCAGCCGGTGGAGCGTGGCCAGGAGCTCATCGCCCCGCTGCCCGGACTGGGACAGCTCACGCAGCTCGGTGTGCGCCCCCGCCAGCGCGAGCTGCTGGGTGAGCTCCGCGGCGGCCTGCTGGAAGCTCTGCGCTTCGATGTCAGTCTGATCTTCTATGTCAGTCTGGTCTTCGATGCCGGTCTCGACCTCGGCATCCACATCTACCGAGGAATCCAGGTCCGCAGCGGAGTCTGCATTGCCGGCGGAGTCCACCTCCGCCGACGCCGCCTTCCGGGTCTCCATCCACTGGTCGAGGCGGTAGTTGGTGCCGAGCTGTTCCTGCTGCGCCTGGGCAGCCGCCACCAACTGGTCACGACCAGCCTGGTCGAGCCCCTCCCAGATATGCGGGTACTGCCCGGCGAAGACTTCCGTGAACTGCTGCGCGGCGGCTGCTTCCAGCTCCACTGCATTGACAACATCCTTGCCCAGCAGACCGAGCTCCACCCGGATGCCCAGCAAGGTCGACCCAGCGCCAAGCACGGTACCGCGGGCATCCCGAGCAGAACGACCGAACGCCGCAGCCTGATCCTGCGACATACCCCGAACCTGGTCATCCGACCACTTCTGGAACACCGACTCCAACTCACCGGCGGCGTTGAGTACCGCACCGGCCAGGAAACCCAACCCCGCACCAGCCCCGGCCAGCACCGACTCCCACGCCTGCACACCCACCGAGCCCGCCTCCGGCATCACCACCACCGGCACCAGCTCCGGCGCCGCCTTCGACCCCACCCCCTCCGCAGGCGCCGCCTTCCGGGTCTCCATCCACTGGTCGAGCCGGTAGTTGGTACCGAGCCGGTCCTGCTGCGCCTGGGCAGCGGTCAGCAGCTGATCGCGACCAGCCTGGTCGAGCCCTTCCCAGATATGCGGGTACAGCCCGGCAAAGGACTCGGTGAACTGCTGCGCAGCGGCTGCTTCCAGCTCCGGTGAAAGGGCGGTGTTCTCCTCCAGCAGGCCGAGCTCCACCCGGATCTTCAACAACGCCGAACCAGCGTCCAGCACCGTGTTACGGGCATCCCGAGCAGAATGGGCGAACGCCGCAGCCTGGTCCTGCGACATGCCCTGAACCTGCTCATCCGACCACTTCTGGAACTGTCTCTTATACACATCTCCGAGCCCACGAGACGGATTATGGAATCGCGGT
>JBKOWA010000222.1:0-4580 GCA_046724155.1 Actinomycetota bacterium | reverse complement strand
GCCGAGGCCCGAGCCGGGCGCGGTGCGCGCCTCGGCCGACCGGTAGAACCGCTCGAAGACGTACGGCCGGTCCGTCTCGGCCACCCCCGGGCCCTGGTCGGCCACGGTGATCTCACCGCCGGCCAGCCGCACGCTCACCAGGCCGCCGGGCGGGCTCCACTTCGCGGCGTTGTCGAGCAGGTTGGTGACCGCCCGGTCCAGCGCCGTGGGGTCGCCGTTGACCTCCCACGGCTCGGTCTGCACGTCGAACCGCAGGCCCGGCGCGCGCCGGCGCACCCGGTCCACGGCGCCGGCCACCGTGTCGGCCAGCTCGACCGGCACGGCGGTGACCGCGGGCGGATCCTCGCGGGCCAGTTCGACCAGCGCGCCGACCAGGCCGGACAGCTCGGTCACCTGCGCCCGCACGTCGGCCAGCAGCGCGTCCCGGTCCGCCGGGTCGAGGCTCGGGCCGCCCGGCCGCAGCGACTGGGCGAGCAGGTCGAGGTTGGTGCGCAGCGAGGTGAGCGGGGTGCGCAGCTCGTGCCCGGCGTCGGCCACCAGCTGCTGCTGCCGGGCCCGGGAGCCGGCCAGGGCGGCCAGCATGCCGTTGAAGCTGGCGGTCAGCCGGGCCAGCTCGTCGTCGCCGGAGACCGGGATCGGGTCGAGCCGGTCGGTCTCCGCCACCCGCTCGGTGGCCGCCGTCAGCCGCGCCACCGGGGCGAGCGCGGCCCGGGCCACCGCGACCCCGGAGCTGACCGAGGCCGCGATGCCGACCCCGCCGACCAGCAGCAGCACCAGCCCGAGCTGGCCGAGCTCCTCGTGGGTCTCCGCGGTTGACTGGGCCAGGACCAGCGCCGCCCCAGGCCCGACCGGCACCGCCACCACCCGGTACCGGATACCGTCGAGCACCGCTGATCGCGGAGGCCCGGAGACTCCCCCCTGCGCCACTGCGATCTCCTCGCTGCCGATCGGGGGTTTGGTGGAGTTGGCGGCCACGTAGACCTTGGTCGGCGGGGACAGCAGCAGCCCGATTCGCACGTCGGAGGCGACGCCCATCGCGGCGGCGGGTACCTGGGTGATCTCGTCGGCGCGCGCATATGAGCTGCCCACCGCGGCCTGCGCCCGGCGCTGCAGGTTGTTGTCCAGCGCCTGGTACAGCGCGTGCTTCACGGTGAGGTAGGCGGCCAGCGAGGTGAACGCCACGGCGGCGCCGACGGTCAGGCCGACCAGCCAGCCGATCCGGGTGCGCAGGCTGAGCCGCCGGCTGGGTGGCACGAGGGCTGCGGTCACCGCGGTGCTCCCGGGAGCCGGCCCGGGCGGCTCACGGCGGTGTCTCGCGCAGGGCGTACCCGACGCCGCGGACGGTGTGGATCAGCCGCGGCTCGCCCTCCGCCTCGGTCTTGCGCCGCAGGTACCCGATGTAGACCTCGAGGGAGTTCTCGGTGGTGGGGAAGTCGTAGCCCCACACCTCCTCCAGGATCCGGGATCGGGTCAGCACCTGGCGGGGATGCCGGATCAGCAGCTCCAGCAGGGCGAACTCGGTGCGGGTGAGCCGGACCTGGCGGTCGCCGCGGGTCACCTCGCGGGTGGCCGGCTGCACGGTCAGGTCGGCGAACCGGAGCACCTCGTCGGCCTCGTTGCCGCGGCTGGTGCGCCGCAGCAGGGCGCGCAGCCGGGCCAGCAGCTCCTCCAGGGCGAACGGCTTGGG
The DNA here is from genome assembly GCA_046724155.1 of Actinomycetota bacterium. GTDB lineage: Bacteria > Actinomycetota > Actinomycetes > Mycobacteriales > JACQDL01 > JBKOWA01. The sequence goes on along the minus strand of JBKOWA010000222.1, from coordinate 2,893 downwards.
CAGGTAGTCGTCGGCACCGGCGTCCAGCCCGGCGACCCGGTCGGACACCGCGTCGCGGGCGGTGAGCATGAGCACCGGCAGCTCCTCGCCGGCGGCCCGCAGCCGGCGGCAGGTCTCCAGCCCGTCCAGCCGCGGCATCATCACGTCCAGCACGATGGCGTCCGGCCGGCGCTCGGCCAGCCGGGCCAGCGCCTCCTGCCCGTCCCGGGCCACCTCCACCTCGTAGCCGTTGAACGCCAGCGACCGGCGCAGCGACTCCAGTACCGGCCGATCGTCGTCCACCACGAGGATCCGCACCCGACAAGTGTGCCGCCACCTGCTGAGTAAGGGCTGAGAAGGCGAGTGCGCGGCGCTCAGGGCAGCTCGGGCGGCCGGCGGCTCAGGCGTCCAGCACCTGGCCGGGCCGGGTCACCACCGGGGGCAGCGTCGACCAGGGGAAGTTGATCCACCTGTCGGTGCGCTGCCAGATGTACTCGGAGGACACCGTGGTGTGCGGCTTCTCGTAGACCACCGCGCAGCGCACCTCGGCCACCTGGTCGGCGCAGAAGTCCTTGACCAGCTTCAGGGTGGCTCCGGTGTCGGCGACGTCGTCGGCCACCAGCACCCGCGCGCCGGACAGGTCGACCGCGTCCGGCACCGGCGGCAGCATCACCGGCAGCTCCAGCCGGGTGTCCACTCCGGTGTAGTACTCCACGTTGCAGACGTAGACGTTCTTCACGCCAAGTGCGTAGCCGAGGGCGCCGGCCACGAACAGCCCGCCGCGGGCGATGGCCAGCACGATGTCCGGGCGGTACCCGTCGGCGGCCACCATCTCGGCCAGCTCCCGGGTGGCCCGGCCGAACCGCTCCCAGGTCAGGATCTCGCGGACCGCGCTCGGCGTGGGTGCCATGGCGGAGCAGCCTAGGGCACGTCAGCCGGGCGGCGCGGCGCCCACCGCGGCCGGACCGATCTCCGAATGGTCTCCTACCGCGGGGTCCGCTCCTGCCGGCACTACTCCCGCAGGATCCGCGCTTGCCCGGCCCTCCGCGGCCGCGTCGACCGTCCCGGCGTCCCGGGCCGCTCCGGCGCCGGCCTCTCCGGCCACGTCGACCGTCCCGGCCACTCCGGTACTGGCCCCGCAGGCCGCTCCGGTGCTGACCTCCCCGGCCGGGTCGGTGCCGGCCGGCCGGCACCGGGTGGCCAGCAGCAGGCGCACCGCGCAGATCCATACCAGGCAGGCCCCCAGCATGTGCATGGCGACCAGCAGCACCGGCAGGTGGCTGAAGTACTGCGTGTAGCCGATCACGCCCTGGGCGGCCTCCACGCCGAGCAGCCAGCCGGCGGCAGCCCGCGGGCCGGCCGGCGCGCCGGTCAGCCGCAGCGCGAACCAGGTGCCCGCCGACAGCCCGATCAGCAGCATCACCACGTCGGTGTGCAGCTGCGCCACGGTGGTCGGGTCGAACCCGGTGCGCGGGGCGCTGGCGTCCCCGGCATGCGGCCCGCTGCCGGTCACCACGGCGCCGAGGACGAGGGTGGCCGCGGCCAACCCGACGACCAGCCGGGCCAGCACCACCACCTCCGGCCGGACCACCGGCACCGCCGGCCGGTCCGAACCCTCCCGGCAGCGCTGCCACAGCACCAGCGCCGCCGCGACCAGCACCGCGGACAGCAGGAAGTGCGCCATCACGGTCCACGGGTTCAGCCCGGTGAGCACGGTGATCCCGCCCAGCACGGCCTGCGCCGGGATCCCGGCGAACACCCCGGCGGCCAGCCACACCACCGGGCGGCGGCGCGGCCGGGCCAGCACCGCGGCCAGCAGGGTGGCCAGCGTCAGCGCGGCCAGCACCGAGGTGAGCGTCCGGTTGCCGAACTCGATCAGCCCATGACCGGCCAGCGCGCTGGTCGGCACGTACGAGTCGGCGGTACACCGCGGCCAGGTCGGGCAGCCCAGCCCGGAGCCGGTCAGCCGGACCGCCCCGCCGGTCACCACGATCCCGACGTTGGCCACCAGGCTGGCCAGCGCCAGCCGGCGCAGCAGGTCAGGGCTCACGCGGGGCAGCTCACGCACGTCCCGATCGTCGCACAGCCCTCCGACACCGCTGACCGGCCCTCCCCGCCGTTCCGCCGGAACCAGGTCCGCGGGCCCCGGCGACCCTGCCATCAGCCGTCACGGCAGGGTCCCGGTCAGCCCGACCCGGCAGCCTCCTCAGGAGTGGGTGACGAACTCGGCGAAGCTCGGCTGGCGCATCTTGAGCTGGGCGTGGACGTCTCCGCCCAGACCGTGGTGCCCGATGGCGCCCCCGTAGTTCCGCTGATAGCTCATCCAGAGCAGGATCACGTTGATGATGCGGTTGCCCGCTTCGGGGGTGTCCGGGGCCGGGAAGGGGTTGGGCAGTCTGGCCTGGTAGTGGCCGTTCCCCTTGGCGTCCGTTACCAGAACGTTGGGAACGCCGAGCGGGCTGGGATGCGTGACACTGCGTGGATCGTGGTCCCGGACCCGCAGCGTCATCATCGTGTAGAGGCTGTTCGGAACCAGCCCGGAGAACTCGGCACTGAAGTCCGCGGCGGCCCCTCCCTCCGCCAGGGTGACGGTCAACTGACCCGCCGCCTGCACCCATTGGCCCAACGTCACCGGCTCGGTCAGCCGGAGACCGTCCTCCGGCTGCAGGTCCGGTATGGGAACCTGGTGGAAGGGGTAGCTGGGTAGCACCACGGAGAATGGTTCGGGCACCTGGTCGGGGGCGAACACCGCCGGGTAGTTCGAGCAGGGGAGTGGTAGTGGCAGGGTGCACAGCACCATGTCCCGATCGACCGCGGGGAGCTCGGCGGGCAGCTCTCTGACGATCGTGAAGGGCAGCTTCTGTCCGAAGGCTGGCAGGGGGCTGTCAGCTGTGACGATCGCGCTCCCCCACTC
>JBKOWA010000467.1:0-7320 GCA_046724155.1 Actinomycetota bacterium | reverse complement strand
GCCTACGACATAAGGGGTTTCCCCGCCCGATCATCCGATGTGGACAGCCAGATGGGTGTGGCCTCTCAACCTTTTCCGGTCAGACTGCGTCCAGGCCCATCCGGTAGGTCAGGCTCCGCAGTTCCCGGCCGCCGGCCTCCCGCCGGGACCGGGTCAGCATCACCTCGACCAGGTCGCGCGCCCACGCGGAACCGTGGACCCGGATCGGCGCCAGCTTCTCGGCCTGCCGCAGCGTGGTGATGACCTGCCGGTCGTGGCCCTGACCGAGCTGGTGGTGCGCCCGGGCGGCATCGAGGAGGAGCAAGGCCCGGCGGACGCGTGGCAACGGCCCGAGGTCGGCCGCCGCGGCGTACTCCAGCGCCTGTGCCGGCTCGCCGGCCTCGACCGCGAGCATCGTCCGCCAGGTGCTGAGGTTGGCCGGGCCGAAGTACTCGAACGCGTTCGGGCGCTCACCGTGCGCCCGGGCGATCCTGGTGGCTTCCTCCGCCTGGTCGGCGGCGCCGGCCGAGTCGCCGCGGACCTGCGCTGCCAGTGCCGCAGTGAGCCGGAGCATGGCGTACACCTCCCGCGCCCAGGTGTCGCCGCCGGTGACGAGCCGGTCCGGCATCCGGTCGGCCGCCTCTCCGGCCCGGGCCATCGAGACAGGGGTCAACCGGGCATGCGCCCGGGTGTACTCGGCCGCCGCGATGAGGACCGGGTCCCCGACCATCTCGGCGGCCTGGGCGGCACGTTCGGCCGCGATCCACGCCAGCGGTACCTGCCGCACGCTGCGCAGCGCGTACGTCGCCTGGGAGCACGCCGGCACCAGCAGCCGCAGCGCCCGCTCATCCCGGCCGTACGCCTGCAGGTCCAGGATCAGCCCTGGCAGCAGCGACAACCGCTCGGCATCGTCGGCCCGCGCCCGGGCAGCCATCAACGGGCCGGTGACCAGCGTCTCCAGCTCGTCCAGCGGTGCCGGTTCGGTCTCGCCGGTGTCGCCGATGCGGTAGTCGGTGAGCGCCTGCTCAAGCGCCGGAAGGCCGGCCTGCACCTCGGCCAGGCCGCCGGGGGCATCCAGCGCGTACGGCTCGCCGGTCAGGTCCGCCGGGTTCACCCGCAGTGCGTTGGCGAGCTGCGCCAACCGGGTCCGGGAGTCCAGGCCGGTGGCGCCGGTCTCCAGCATCGAGACAGCGGACGTAGACCAGCCGGCCAGGCCGGCCACCTGGGCCTGGGTCATCCCCCGCCATAGCCGGATCCGCCGGGCGCGGGCGCCGATGTGGTCATCCCCCATGTCGGACCTCTTCGCCGGAGCTGGCGCACCCGGTCACCGGACCGGCCCCGGGGGTATCACACTCCGGCGAGGTGCGCACCGCCGACGATATCCCCGAGCGGGTGACCAGTGACCATGACCTCGGGGGTCCGGACCGTTCGCGGCGCGTTGCCAGCGTGACGACTGACCTTTCGGGTGATCTTCGCCCTCGTCACCGACGATCGCAGCGTATGAGCAACGGTGAGTCGGCGGGGCTCACCTGCCAGGTCGGTATCGGGTTGTAGGGTGCCGGCCATGACCAGCGCCGCGCGCGATGAGGCCGCCCACCCGTTTGACCACCTCGTGCCGGTTCCCGAGCTGCGCAACGTGGAGATCCCGTTCGACCAGGCTCCGGGACTGGCCGAGCTGGCGGTGCGCGCCGACCGGCACGAGGTGCTGCACCTGGTCCGCGCTGGAGACGCGTCGGCGTTGCTGGTCATGACCGAAGACGCCTTCGAGCAGGCGGTCCAGGACGCCGCTGACCTGGCCGAGGCCCGGACGGTGCTGGAGCGGATGAAGGACGACCCGCGGCCGGTGCTGGTCAGTGGCACCCCGGAGTACGACGCCTTTGTCAAGAAGTTCACCCGCTCGCCGTGACGTACCAGGTTCAGGTCTTGCCCGGCGTGCAGGCCGCGCTGGACAGGCTGCAGGAAGCTGACCATGCCGGCGCGGCGTTGATCGTGACCACCTTCGGCGAACTGGCCGCCGACCCTCGCCCCGCTACCGCCCATGTCTTGAACGAAGCCGAGCGCCTGTACCTGGCGCAGTTATCCCGGCTCGACCCGGTTACACGGCGCACGCTGCGCTACCGGATCACGTACCAGATCCATGACGGCGACTTGGTGGTGGTCGTCATCGCCGCTGGCGCGTTGCCGCGACCGAGCCGCAGGCATTGAGGCCGAACTGAACACTCGAATAAGAACCCCGGAGTGGCCGGGCCGGCCGAACGCTGTCAAAGACGGGTGACAACCTTCCCAACGTGATGCAATACCTCGCTGAGCAGCACGAGAAACGCCTCGCCGCGATCATTCCGTCCTGGCTCGCATATTCCCCAGTTGTAGTTGGTCCGCACGTGTCGGTGTGGTGACTAGGGGCGCGGGGGGTCGCTCAGCAGGTTGGTTCGCCCGGTTGCTGGTCCGGCCCGTAGGTTGCCTGGTGGATGTGGCTGGCATGGGCGTGCAGGGCGGTTGCGGCGGTCGTCTCGCCGAGGTCGGACAGGACGTGGCTGAGGTGGATCATGGTGTTGGCGGTCCATGGGTGGTCCGGTCCGTAGGCGGTCTGTTGAATGCTGAGCGCCTGTTCGAGCAGGGGCCGGGCGGCGGTTGGCTCGCCGAGGGCGCGCAGGGCGTTGCCGAGCCAGCGCAGGGCATCGGCGCGTGTCGGGTGGTCGGTGCCGAGGAGCACCCCGGAGAGGGTTACCGCGCGTTCGAGCAGGGGGTGCGCGGCGGCGGGCTCGCCGAGTTCGGTCAGTGCTCGGCCGAGCGGGACGAGGGCGTCGGAAATCACGAGGGAGTGGGCGCCATATGCGCGCTCGCGTATGCGCAGCGCACGCTCGAGGATGGGCTTGGCGGCCGCCGGCTCGCCGCGTACGACCAGGAGGGAGCCCAGTTTGGTCATGGCCGAGCCCGTCCACGGGTGCTCGGCGCCGTATGTCATGCGGCGGATGGCCAGGCCGCGTTCCATGACGCGTTGGGCGGCGTCCATCTGCCCGAGCCCCCGGAAGGCGGTACTGAGTCCGATGAGGACGGTGGCCGTTTGTGGGTGCATGATTCCACGCCTGGACTCGGTGATGTTGAGGGCGCGCTCCAGGAGCGGCACGGCGGTGGCGGGTTCGCCGAGACGAACCAGCACGAGGCCGAGGTAGTCCAGTGCGGTTCCGGTGTCCGGGTGGTCCGAGCCGCGGCTCGCTTCTGCGATTCGCAGGGCCCGTTCGAGTACGGGTCGGGCGGCAGCGTCCTGACGCCAGTCGTACAGGGCTAAACCGAGCCTGGTGAGCGTAGCCGCGGTCTCGGGGTGGTCAGGGCCGCAGAGGTTCTCTCTGATCCGGAGCGAGCGTTCGAGCGGCCGGGTGATCGGGCGGAGGTCATCGGACAACAAGAACATGTGGATGTAGCTTCCCGCGCGGTCGAGGAGCCAGGCGGTGTGCGCTGCGGCCGCCGGGGCGGTGGCGTCGGGGTGGTCGGTGGCGGCGAGGACGTGCGGGAGGAGTTGGCGCCAGCGGGGCCAGCTGGCGGGGAGGTCGAGGTCGTCGGGCAGGTCGGCGTGGAGCAGCGCGAGGACGGTGGTCAGCGGGTGGCGCCGGCCCGGGTACGGGCTTTCGCGGATCACGGCTTGGACGAGGCGGTGCAGCAGCAGGCCGGCGGTGCTGCGGCGAACCAGGGAGTAGTCGGCGAGGGCGGCGATGGTGTCGGCCATGGCCAGCGGGTCGGCCGCCGCGGTGGCCAGCGGCGCGGGCAGGTGCTGCGGGTGGCTGGTGATCAGGTCGATTGGGATGGGTTCGGGGGCCAGCCAGGCGCACAGGTGCAGCAGTTGCACCGCGGCGGGGTGGTGGGCGCGCAGCTGGTCCAGGGAGATCGACCAGAGGGTGGCGATGGTCTGGGCGTGGCCGATGGCGTGGCCGCGTTCGAACAGCCTGGCGGCGTGGGTGTCCAGCAGCCGCAGGTAGTCTGCGGCGGGTAGTTGGGCGCGGTCGAGGTAGGCGCCGGCCTGGGTCAGGGCCAGCGGGAGGTCACCCAGCCGGTCGGCGAGCATGTCGGCGTCGGCCTGGTTCAGGTGTGGGGCGCAGCTGCGTAGGAGGGTGGTCGCGTCCTCGCGGGTCAGGACGTCCAGGTCCAGTACCGGGCCGAGGGCGCGGAACCCGGCCCGCCTGGTGGTGATCAGGACGTGCCCGCCGGTGCCGGGCAGGGCCGGCTGTACGTGCGCGACGTCCTCGGCGTTGTCGAAGATCAGCAGCCACCGTCCCCCGTGCCGGCGCAGCGCCGCGAGCACCGCGCGCAGGGCCGCTTCGGTGTCCAACGTTCTCGGCAGGCCGAGCTCGGCGCCCAACGCGACGACCTGGCTGGTGATCAGCTGCGGGTTCTCCGCGTCGATCCACCACACCAGCTCGTAGTCCGCGGCATGGCGGTAGGCATACTCGATCGCGGCCTGGGTCTTGCCGACCCCGCCCATCCCGCGTACCGCCTGGACCGTCGCCACCGACCCGGCAGCCAGGTTGACCCGGACCTGCTCCAACTCACCCGCCCGGGCGATGAACCCCGGGTTACGCGGTGGCAGGTTCCAGACGTCCGGCAACTCCCCGCGCCGCGGGTCACCCGATCCGGCCGAGCGCAGCCCGGCTGGGAACGTCGGCTTGGCCGCCGGCTTGGCCCGGCCGGCGTCAGCGGCCTGGCCGGCAAAGTGGGCGACCGCGGCGGGCAGTTGCCGCGGCGCCTGCCCGCCAGCGAAATGCGCGGCCTCGGTAGGCAGCTGCTGCGGCACCCGCCCTGTAGTCGATTGGCGTTCGGCGGCGATCTTGGCCAGCTCCGGGTCGGCCTCCGTGACCCGCTCAACCAAGAAGGCCAGGTCAACCGTGGTGTACCTACAGCGCAGCGGCACGTACTGCCGGCGGCTCAACCCGACAATGTCGGCCGGCAGCTCCGCCTCGGCCGGCAGCGCCGCGTCGCCGGTCAACACTGGGATCACCCGCAGCCCAAAGGTGAGCGCCTCGGCGATCTCTCGCCGGATCCAGTCCTGCGGATCATCAATCCGACGTCGCCCGGCCGCATCCGTCAGGGCCAACCACCGCGGCCCGATCACCACCACCAGGATGCTGCAGGCCCGCAGGCGCCCCAGCAGCTCCTCGGCGAAATCCACACCCGCCGGAATCGACCGGCAGTCCAGGAAGACCCGATCGCTACCCCACCGGGCCGCCAGCTCGCGGTCGATCAACGCCGCGGCGGTATCGCTGTCCTCACCCCGGTAGTTGATGAACACCCCGCTCATCGGCCACCCCCAGCGCGGCTCCCGCGCGAGCCCCTGATACCGCGATTGTTGACCATCAGCGTCGATGACGACTACCGCATCGGTGTCAGTGGTTGCGAGGTCGTCGAGATCAAGGTGGACCCGCCGGTCAACGCACAGCTGCCGCACGACGACGTGACCAGCGACCGCCCCGCCGGCACCGGCACGCGGACCTGCGCCCCTCCAGCTCGTCCAGCGGGCGCGGCTCCACCCCGTCGGCATCGCCGAACTGGTGCTCCATCAGCGCCAGCTGCACGGCCGGCACGTGCCGCTGGGCCTCGGCCAGGCCGGGTGAGTCCAGCGGGTACGGCCGCCCGACCAGCTCGGCCGGGCTCACCCGGAGCGCGTCGGCGAGCTGCGCCAGCCGGGTCCGGCTGTCCAGGCCCGTGGCACCGGTCTCCAGCATCGACACCGCCGAGGTCGACCAGCCGGCCAGGCCGGCCACCTGGGCTTGGGTCATCCCCCCATGTCGGACCTCTTCGCCGGAGTCGGTGCACCGGGTTGCCGGACCGCCCCCGGACGCTACCAGGGGACATCGCGCTCCGGCGAGGTGCGCACCGATCAACGCTACCCCGTCGCCCAGGCGCCAAGGTGTTACAGGATCGTGCGATCATGACAGCTTAAGCGCAGGCGGCACGTCACGGTGCCTAGCCGTTGCCAGCCCTCGCTGAGGGGGGAGCCAGGATGACTGGACCGGTACCGCGACCCGGTCTCGCGCGGATCGAGAGTCTGCGGGTGCGCAACTACCGGGTTCTGCGAGACTTGACGCTGAACGAGATAACCCCGCTGACCGTCTTTGCCGGACCGAACGGCAGCGGCAAGTCGACCCTCTTCGACGTTTTCGCCTTTCTTGCGGAATGTTTCGACGAAGGTCTCCGCAGAGCGTGGGACCGGCGTGGCCGCGGGCGCGAGATTCGGTCCCGTGGCTCGGCGGGTCCGGTGGAGTTTGAGATCAAGTATCGAGAGTCGAAACTCGCCACCCCCATTACGTATCAACTGGCAGTAGACGACGGTCCTCGTGGCCCGATTGTCATCTCCGAGTCGTTGCGCTGGCGTCATGGCAAACGTTCTGGTGGGCCGTTCGCTTTCCTGGACTTTCACCGCGGAGAGGGGAGCGTCATAGCAGGTGCTGCTCCGGGCGAGCGGGATTCAAGGGTTGCGGAACGGTTGGACGCGCCGGATCTGCTGGCGGCCAGCACTCTTGGGCAACTCGCGGCGCACCCGCGGGTTAGCGCCTTTCGTCGGTTCATAACCGGTTGGTACTTGTCCTACATCTCGGCGGACGACAGCAGGGGTATCCCGGAGGCCGGCCCGGTCGAACGCCTGTCGAAGACGGGTGACAACCTTCCCAATGTGATGCAGTACCTTGCTGAGCAGCACGAGGAACGCCTGGCGGAAATCGTCTCCGTCTTGGCGTCGCGCATCCCTCAGTTGGAGCAGGTGCGCACTCGCGCGCTGGACGATGGTCGCCTCCTCCTGGAACTGAAGGACGCCGCCTTCGGGGAACGGCTACCGGCGCGTTGGATCTCGGATGGAACCCTGAAGATGCTGGCATACCTGGTCATCCTCCATGATCCCGAGCCGCCTACCCTCATCGGAATTGAAGAGCCGGAGAACCACCTCCATCCCCGGCTGCTGCTGGAGCTTGCCGAAGAGTGTCGCGCCGCTGCTGAGCGGAGCCAGGTGTTCGTCTCGACGCACTCCCCCTACCTGGTCAACGGGATCAGACCCGAGGAGCTCAGGGTCCTGTACAGAAGCGGCGATGGATATACCCGGTCTCTGCGCGCATCTGACAGGGAGCTGGTTCGTGCCCTGGTCGGTGCTGGAGGGCTGCTCGGAGATCTCTGGATGGAGGGCTACTTCGACGCCGGGGATCCGGTCGCTGCGCGTGTTCGGTGAGTGCTGGTGGTGCTGGAGGTTCCAGTCGAAGAACCCTTCGTAAACTCCAGCTGACCCGAGCCGTGGCCAAGTTCATGGACCCCAAGCGCAATACCTCGCCCAGCTTCCAGAGCTTCTGTGACGCAGTACGGCAG
>JBKOWA010000192.1:0-4666 GCA_046724155.1 Actinomycetota bacterium | reverse complement strand
GCCGAGGGTTGCGTAGGCCGCCAGCAGCGCCACGCCCACCGCCGCCCGGCCGCCCCAGCCGACCGGGCTGCCCGAGCTGGCCAGCACCATCAGCAGCAGCCCGCCGAGGATCATCGCGATGGTCAGCCGCCACAGCAGCCGGACCGCCAGCAGGTCGAGGTTGCGCCGCGGGGTCTCGGCCTGCGGATCACTGTGCAGCGCCGCGGACAGCGCGTGGGCGGCGCGACCCAGCCGGCTGCGGTTCAGGTCGGTGGCGGCCAGGTTGTTCAGCGCGTCCGCGTTGTCCGGGTCCAGCTCCAGGGCGCGCAGGTACGCCGCCCGCTCCTTGCCCGGGTGCCGCAGCACACCCTCGGTCAGCCCGAGCACCAGGTACGCCTCGGGCTGGGTGGGGGCCAGCTCGACCGCCCGGGTGGCCAGCCGGTTGGCCTCGAGGCGGGCCGCCCGGTCCCGCCGGGCCAGCAGCGCGTGGGCCAGCGTGGTGTACCCCGACCAGTTGTGGGGCGCCAGCCGGACCGCGGTGCGCCCGGCCGCCTCGGCCTCCCGCTGCCGGCCCAGCCGCCGCCCGGCGATGCTCACCAGGCGGAAGCCCCACTCGTTGCCGGGCTCGCTGTCCACCGCCGCGCTGGCCGCCCGGTGCGCCGCCTGTGCCCCGCCGCGGCCCAGCTCGGCCTGGGCTAACAGCCGCAGCGCCTCGGCGTTGTCAGGTTCGCCCGCCAGATACCCCGTCAGCCGCCGGATCGCCTCGTCGTGCCGGCCGATCCCGATCAGCATCCGGGCCTGGCTGAGCCCCATGGTCAGAACGGCCCCACGCTCAGAACGGGCTCGGCCGCGCCGGGGACGGTCGCCACCACGCTATGGCCGGGCAGCGCCGGAATCACCAGCCCGAGCTCCATGATCCGCACCGCCGGCTCGTTCATCGGGCAGCCTCCCTGACAGGCGCCGCGGCGGCGGCGACATCCGGAAGCGGTCGGCCCCAGCGGCTCAGGTGGGACCGTCGGGTCAGCGGGGCGGCGTGACCTTGGCGGGAGCGGTGTGACCTTAGCGGGACAGGTGGCGCACGACGCCGGAGCGGCCGGCGCACACGTCGCTCAGCACCGCGTTGGCGGTCGCCGTGGTGGGGCTCGGCACCAGGTCGGGGGTGTGCCAGCCCAGATGGCCGATACGGCCGTGTTGAGCCTGGTTGAGGACCGGCTCGCCGCTGACCACCGAGCACCGGAACGCGTAGGTCAGCAGGTCTGGCAGCTCGTCCTCGCCGCCGGTGAGATGGTAAAGGCCCATCAGCTCGACGACCTCGGTCTCCAGCCCGGTCTCCCGGCGGATCTCCCGGATGATGGCCTGGTCGGGAAGCTCGGACGGCTCGATGTGCGCGCCGGGCAGGCCCCAGCGACGGTGCCCGTGGTTCAGCTGGACCAGCAGTATGCGACCCTCTGGATCTCTGATGACCGCGGCCGTGGCCCGCGTTACGTCGTTCATGTCCGGACAGTAATGCCAGCGGTACGCGTCCACCAGTACCCGGCGCCCCTCCGCCGGCCGACCAGCCGGCCGAAGTGGGTACGGTGAGGCCGTGCACCTCGCCTACCTCCCCAGCCCCAGCCAGGGCGTATGGCATCTCGGTCCGGTCCCCATCCGGGGTTACGCGCTGTGCATCATCCTGGGCATCGCGGCGGCCGTGTGGATCGGCGAGCGCCGCTGGGTGGCCCGCGGCGGGCAGTCCGGCACCGTCATGGACGTCGCCGTCTGGGCGGTGGTCTTCGGGCTGGTCGGCGGCCGGCTCTACCACATCCTCAGTGACCCGGAGCTGTACTTCGGGGCCGGCCGGCATCCGATCGACGTGGTCAAGATCTGGCGGGGCGGCCTCGGCATCTGGGGGGCCATCTCGCTGGGCGGCGTCGGCGCCTGGATCGGCTGCCGGCGGGTCGGCATCAAGCTGCCGCCGTTCGCCGACGCGGTGGCGCCGGGCATCGCGGTGGCGCAGGCGATCGGTCGCTGGGGTAACTACTTCAACCAGGAGCTGTTCGGCCGGCCGACCACGCTGCCCTGGGGGGTGCAGATCGACCCCGGCCGGGAGGGCACCGTGGTGGGTGCCGAGGCGTACCACCCGACGTTCCTCTACGAGTCGCTGTGGGACCTCGGGGTTGCCGGGCTGGTGGTCTGGGCCGACCGCCGGTTCCGGCTCGGCCACGGCCGGGCGTTCGCGGTGTACGTGATGGCGTACACCGCCGGCCGGGTGTGGATCGAGGCGCTGCGCATCGACCACGCCAACCACGTGCTGGGCCTGCGGTTGAACATCTGGGTGTCGATCCTGGTGTTCATCGGGGCGCTGGCCTACTTCCTGGCGCACGGGGGCCCGCGGGAGACCGACGTGCAGCCCGTGCCGAGGCTCGCCGACGATGGGGCCGAGCCGGCCGCTGGGTCGCAGGATGGCGCTGGCTCGCAGGATGGCGCCGGCAGCGCGGCGGTCGAGCGCGCCGGGGCGGAGGACGCCGGGGCGGAGCCGGCCGCAGGGCAGGACCGCGGGGACGCCGCCGCCGGTGACACCGAGATGGAGGTCGCGGAGCCCGGGGTCACCGAGCCGGGGGCGGCTGCGGCAGCGGCCGGGGTGGGGGATACCGGGGACGCCGCTGCCGGAGTCCCCGATGACCGGGTCGCAGATGCCCAGACCGCGGATGCCCAGACCGCGGATGCTCGGCCCGCGGATGCCCGGGTCGTGGATGCCGGGGTGAAGTCGGACCGCCGGGCCGCGGACGTACCGTCCGACCGTGATGCCTGACCCGGCCCGGGAGCCGGCCAGCGGCTCCATGGAGATCCACCACAGCCACCGTGACGTCACCGGCGGGTGGCTGCGGCCGGCGGTGTTCGGCGTGATGGACGGCCTGGTGTCCAACTTCGCGCTGATCGCCGGCGTGGCCGGTGGCAACGTGTCGCGGCACACGGTCATGCTCACCGGGTTGGCCGGGCTGGTCGCCGGTGCGATCTCGATGGCCACCGGGGAGTACACCTCGGTGGCCAGCCAGTCCGAGCTGGCGCGGGCCGAGATCCGGGTGGAGCAGCGGGAGATCGAGGCCCGCCCGCGGGCCGAGATGCGCGAGCTGGCCATGCTGTACGAGCGCCGGGGGGTGGACCGGGAGACCGCCCACCGGGTGGCCGAGCAGCTGTCCCGCGACCCGGACCAGGTCTGGCGGGTGCACGCCCGGGAAGAGCTGGGCATCGACCCGGACGACCTGCCGTCGCCGTGGACCGCCGCGCTCTCCTCGTTCCTGTCGTTCACCGTCGGCGCGTTCGTCCCGCTGCTGCCGTACCTGTTCGGCCTGTCCAGCCTGCCGGTCGCCGCCGTGATGGCGCTGGCCGGGCTGTTCGTGGCGGGCGTGATCACCTCCCGCTTCACCACCCGGTCCTGGTGGTACAGCGGCGCCCGCCAAGCCCTGCTCGGCGCGCTCGCCGCGGTCGTGACCTTCGGCATCGGCCACGTGGTCGGCACCGGCCTGAGCTGATCCCCGCTGCTCAGTCCTCCAACCTGCGGCGGCACCCCCCTGTAGTTCTGGACCCAGCCACAGAGCGGGCCCGCCGAAGGCCTGGCCCGCGTACCTAAGCACCGCAGCGGCAGCCTCGGTAGCTCTGGACCCAGCCACAGAGCGGGCCCGCCGAAGGCGTGGCCCGCATACGTCTCATCGGGCCAGCCGGGGCAGCAGCGCGGAGGCCACCGCGATCGCCAGCGCGCTGGCCCCGGCCAGCACCCCGACGTCCAGCACCAGGTTGGCCGGCGTGCCGAGCAGCACCCCGCGCAGCGCGTCGATCTCGTACGACAGTGGGTTGACGCGGTCGACCGCCCGCAGCCAGGCCGGCATGACCGCCACCGGGTACAGGGCGTTCGAGGCGAAGAACAGCGGCATCATGATCAGCTGCCCGATGCCCATCAGCTGCTCCCGGGACAGCACCAGCCCGGCGATGGTGATCGACAGCGAGCAGAAGAACGACGAGCCGAGCAGCACCAGGCCGGCCACCGCGAGCAGCCGCAGCGGGTCGGCATGCAGCTGCACGCCCAGCAGGGCGCCCAGCACCACCACCACGGCCGCCTGCACCAACCCGCGCAGCCCGGCGGCGAACGCTTTGCCGGTCACCAGCGCGGACCTCGGAGTCGGCGTGGCCATCAGTTTGGCCAGCACCCCGGCGTCCCGTTCCCAGATGACCTGGATGCCGTAGAAGATCGCCACGAACAGCGCGGACTGGGCCAGGATGCCGGGCGTCAGGTAGTCCAGGTACGGGACGTCGCCGGACGGGATGACCCGCAGCCGGTTGAACGTCTCGCCGAAGATCACCAGCCAGAGCGCCGGCTGCACCGCCCGGGTGAGCACCTCCACCCGGTCGCGCCGCAGCTTCTGCACCTCGACCAGGCACATGGTGACCACCCGGGAGCCCAGCCGGCGGAGCTTCCGGGCCGGGCTGTCCGGCGCCGGCGCCGGCGCCAGCTCATCCCAGGCGGCGGGCGGTGCGGCGGGTCGCACGGACATGGCGCAGCCTCTCGGTCGAATCGGTCAGCGTGTCACCGGTGTACGCGCGGAAGACGTCGTCCAGCGTGCTGCCGGGCCCCTGCTCGGCCCTGAGCTCGGCCGGAGTGCCCACCGCGCGGACCCGGCCGCGGTGCATCAGCGCGATCCGGTCGCAGTAC
>JBKOWA010000319.1:0-4207 GCA_046724155.1 Actinomycetota bacterium | reverse complement strand
GGCCCGAGGAACTCGACCGTCACCCGGCACAGCAGCGTGTCCGGCGCCGGTTCGCACCGCTCCATCGCGCGCACCAGCAGCGCGACCGGCGGCCCGCCGTGCTGGTACCGCGGATCCCACGGGCCGACCGTCGCCGTGGTCGGGGCGAACCGGTCACCGCCCAGCGGGAGGTAGCAGGGGTCCGGCACGCAGCCGAGCCTACGGGGCGGGTTCCGGGACCAGCTGGGCAGGATTCAGGGCCTGGCGGACGTCCGTAGCCCGGGAGCCGGGGTCTACGGGGTGGGATCCTCCTCCCTCGGGCGCAGCCACAGCTCGGTCAACACCACCTTGACGGTGGCCGCGATCGGGAGCGCCAGCAGCGCGCCGGCGAACCCCAGCAGGCTGCCGCCGATCAGGGTGCTGATGATCACCGCGGCCGGCGACAGGTCGACCGCGTTCTGCATCACCCGCGGCGCCAGCAGGTAGTTCTCGAACTGCTGGTACAGCAGGAAGTAGACCAGCACGATGATGCCCTTCACCGGCGAGTCAAACAGCCCGATGAGCACCGCCGGCGCCGCGCCGAGGTACGCGCCGACCTGCGGGATCAGGTCGGCCACGCCGGCCCACATGCCGAGCGGTATGGCGAACGGCACCTGCATGATCAGCAGCGCGGTGGTGGTCGTCACCGCGCACACCCCGGAGGTGATCAGGTTGCCGGACACGTACCCGCCGATCCGGCTCACCGCCTGGTCCAGCAGCCACTCGCCCTGCACCCGGCGGCCGGGCGGGAACAGCAGCCGGGCCGAGTGCCGCAGCCTGGG
This sequence comes from Actinomycetota bacterium, assembly GCA_046724155.1. Taxonomy (GTDB): domain Bacteria; phylum Actinomycetota; class Actinomycetes; order Mycobacteriales; family JACQDL01; genus JBKOWA01. The sequence continues at coordinate 3,407 of JBKOWA010000319.1, read as the reverse complement.
CAGCGAGGTCAGGAAGTAGATCGACAGGGTGGCCACGGTGACCAGGTTGAAGATGACCGCGCCGACCCGGCCGGCCACGCCCAGGATGGTGCCGAACGAGCTGGCGATCTTCGCGGGCAGGTCGGCCACGAAGTCCTTCACCGCGGCTGCCACGTCGTGCGCCTGGAAGTACCGGCCGATCGCGTCGTCCCGCTTGCTGAGCTCCTCTGCGTACTGCGGGATGTGCTGGGCCAGGTCGGTGATCTGCCGGACCAGCGGCGGCCCGAGCAGCGCCGCGAACAGCGCCACGAACAGCACGACCCCCAGCAGGATCACCGCGGTCGCCATGCTCCGGCTCAGCCGCAGCCGCTGCAGTGCCTGCACGGCGGGGTCCAGCCCGACCGCGATCACGATCGAGATCACCACCATCACCAGGATGTGCTGCACCGCGCGGGCGGCGGCGAGCACGGCCAGCGACAGCGTCACCGCGACGGCGACCCGCACCCAGTAGCCGACCGGCGGCCACCGCCCGCGCCACTCGTCGCGACCGCCCAACCCCGCGGCCGGCCCGCTCACCCGCGGCTGGTCCACCGTCGGGCCCTCGATGACCGCGCCCTCGATCCCTGGAGGTTTCGCAGCCGGGCCGGCCGGGGCTGAGCCGACCGGAGCCGGGTCGCCGAACGGCGCGTCACCGACCGGGTCGCCGGGCCCCGGGTCGGTGCCACGGTCGGGGGCGCCGCCCGGCTGGCCGGCCGGTACGGGTTCCATGCGTGGGAGTGTCCCGCGTCCCCGCGCGGGCATCAAACCTCCCCGGCCGAGCCGGGCCGAACGGCGAGCCATCTGGTCCACAGTGGACGCCATCTCGGGTGGGGCCGGCTCGGCACGCGCGAGAAGGCCCCGGGATGCTGGGGGGGAACATCCCGGGGCCGGACGGGGATCTCGCCCCGTAAGGGGCGCCGCCGGGGGCTCACCGGTTCCGACAACGCCACTGCTAACGATCCGGCCAGCACCTCAATCCGGACTCGAAGCTCGCTGAAGCCCGCGCTGTGCCGGCGGCCTGTGCCGCGCCGGCCGCCCACGGCGTCCGGCGGGCTGCTGCGTTTCGCCAGCGCCCGGACCGTCTAGGAGCCCGCTGAACAACTCGACCGCGCCAGGATCCCCAACGCGCTGACCTGTGGGGTTGCGGTCGCCGATGCGTCGAACCGCCACTTGTTCAGTGGCCTCCTAGCCGGGCTGGCCGGGCTGGTAGGGCGGCAGCTTGAGCAGCCGGCGGACCTCCTGCTGCACGGTGACTGGGGCCGGCCGGGCGTCCACCGTGACCACGAACTCCTTGCGGGCGAACAGGTCCAGCACCGGGTTGGTCTTCTCGTGGTACAGCCGCAGCCGGGCCGCCAGCGCCTCCTCGGTGTCGTCCTCGCGGCTGACCAGCTTGCCGCCGCACACGTCGCAGCGGTCCTCGGCCTCCGGCTGGTGCGCGATCAGGTTGTAGTCGGCGCCGCACTGCGAGCACAGCCGCCGGGCCATCACCCGGCGGTGCACCTCCTCGTCCGGCAGGTCGAGGTGGATCACCCCGTCGATGTCGTAGCTCTCCAGGAAGAACTCCGCCTGCGGGCCGTTGCGCGGGAAGCCGTCCACGATGAAGCCGTAGTTCCAGTCGTGCTCGGACAGCCGCGCGCGCACCACCGCCTCGACCAGGTCGTCGTCCACCAGCGCGCCGGCCGCCATGATCCGGCGGACCTGGGCCCCCAGCTTGGTGTGGTTCTTGACATGCCAGCGGAAGATGTCGCCCACGCTGATCTGGGTGAGGTCCAGGTCGCTGGCCAGCATCCTGGATTGCATCCCCTTGCCGCTGCCCTGGACGCCCATGATCACGTACTTGCGCATGGGCTAGAGCGTAGCGAGCAACCGCATACCGCCGATGGAGATCGGGTGGCGGCGGACGTGGTCCGCCGGTGGTGGGCGAGCCGAGCCTTGATGCAGGTCGTCCAGCCCGGTCCGTTCGTCCAGCCCGGTCCGTTCGTCCAGCCCGGTCCGTTCGTCCAGCCCAGCCCGTTCGTCCAGCCCAGCCCGTTCGTCCAGCCCAGCCCGTTGGTTCACCCCGGTCCGGGGTCCTCGCTGATCGCACCGCACGGGCACGCCTGGATGGCCTGCCAGACCGCGTCGTGGTGCTCGGCGGGCGGGGTGGGATCACGCAGCAGCACCAGCCCGTCCCCCGCGTCCTGGTCGAACACCTCGGGAGCCACCAACACGCACATACCGGAACCGCAGCACCGAGCCTGGTCTGCGTGCAGGCGCATCGGCTATCCCTCGTCCCAGGTGACGGGAAGCTCCTGGGCGCTGTAGGTGGCGCTGGTGAGCACCGGCACCTCCTCGGGCGCGACGGCCAGGCGCAGCGTCGGGAACCTGGCCAGCAACGCGGGGAAGGCGACACGCATCTCGACGCGCGCCAGCTGCTGGCCGAGGCACTGGTGGATGCCGTGGCCGAACGCCACGTGCCCGACGGCGCGGCGGCTCAGGTCGAGGGTGTCCGGGTCGGCGAACCGATCCGGGTCACGGTTGGCGGCGTGCAGCGAGAGGGTGACCGTGTCGCCCGCCCTGATCAGCTGGCCGTCCAGCTCGATGTCCTCGAGCGCTGTCTTCGCGTTGGTGTGCACGACGGTCAGGTAACGCAGCAGCTCCTCGACAGCGCTGTCGGCGAGGTCCGGGCTGCCGCGCAGGGCGGCGAGCTGGTCGGGATGTTGCAGCAGGGCGAAGGCGCCCAGGGCAAGCATGTTCGCGGTGGTGTCGAGACCCGCGCCGAGCAGGACGGTGCCGACTCCGGCGAGCTCCTCGTCGGTGAGGTCGGTCGTGGTCAGGTCGCTGAGCAGGTCGTCGGTGGGCTCGGCGCGCTTGGCCGCAACCAGGTCGCGCACATACCCATCTATCGCGGTGAACGCCGCATACACCTCCTCCGGGGCGGCGTCCAGCGTGTTCATCATCCGCGCTTCCCGCTGGAACCGCTCGTGGTCCGCCCCGGGCACGCCGAGCAGCTCGCAGATGGTGAACGCGGGGATGGGGTACGCATAGGCTTGGACCAGATCGACCGGCGGCCCCTGTTCGGCCATGGTCTCCAGCTGTCCCGCAGTGATCTTCTCGATCCGGGCGGTGAGCAGCTCCATCCGGCGAACGGTGAACTTGCCGGTCAGCAGACGCCGGTAGCGGGTGTGCTCGGGCGGGTCCATCGCGTGCAGGTGCCCCGGCGGCGCGGGGGGCAGTTGCTGGCCGAGCCCGCCGGGATACGGAACGTGGATGAGCTCACTCCGTGAGCTGAACCGCGGGTCGGACAAGACCTGCCGGGTGAGCGCGTGCCCCGTCACCAGCCAGCCCAGGTGCCCGTCCGGATAGGACATCCGGCTGAGCCGGTTCTGCTCGCGCTGCCGGGCCAGCTC
>JBKOWA010000189.1:0-4604 GCA_046724155.1 Actinomycetota bacterium | reverse complement strand
GGCCGGAGCCGACCCGGGCGCGCAGCGGCGCCAGGGTGTCGTTGCCGAGCACGCCGGCCCAGACCAGGTCCCAGATCGTGGCGGCCAGCACCTGGTCGTCCACCGGGTCGCTCAGCTGCGCAGCGACCCGGTCTGCCAGCGACCGGAAGAACAGCGCCTGGTCGCCGTCCAGCACCTGCAGCACCGACCGGTGCACCGGGGTCAGGCTCGGCTCCTCCGGCGGTGGCAGCACCAGCGCGGCGGCGTCGGCCGGGGCGAGCACCACCCAGCCGTCGTTGGCCGGCAGGCTGCCCGCCCCCGTCCACACCACCTCGCCGGCCGCGGTCAGCTCGTCCAGCATGGCCGGCGAGTAACCGGACACCCGGGCCGGCAGGACCAGCGACTCCAGCGCCGACGCCGGCACCGCCGCGCCCTGCAGCTGCTCCACCGCCCGCAGCACGCCGTCCACCCCGCGCAGCCGGCCGCCCGGTCCAGCGCCCGATCCGGCGACGCCCTGCCAGGCCGGCAGGAACCGGGCCAGCGCCTCGGTCGGCACCGGCTCCACCTCGCGCCGCAGCCGGGCCAGCGAGCGGCGTCGCAGCCGGCGCAGCACCTCCGCGTCGCACCACTCCTGGCCGGACCCGCCCGGGCGGAACTCCCCGGCCACCACCCGGCCGGTGGCCGCCAACCGGACCAGCACGTCACCCACCACCGCCGGCCCGAGGCCCAGCCGGCGCGCGCAGTCGGCCGGGTGGAACGGGCCGTGGGTGCGCGCGTACCGCCCGACCAGGTCGCCCAGCGGGTCGGCCACCGGCTCGGTGAACGCCTCCGGCACCCCGACCGGCAGCGCCACCCCGAGGGCGTCCCGCACCCGGCCGGCATCCTCGATCGCGATCCACCGCTGCTCGGCCGCGATCCGGATCCGCAGCGCCCGCCGGGACGCCTCCGCCTCGGCGAGCAGCTCCGCGGTGGCACCGCGGGCCAGCGCCTCGGCCGTGGTCAGGTCGCCGAGGATGCGCAGCGCGTCGGCCACGTCGTCCACGGTGCCGACCCGCCGGCTGCCGGCGGCCAGCCAGCCCAGCTCGGCCTCCACCTCGGCCACCGCCGCCGGGTCGAGCAGCTCCCGCAGCTCCGCCTGGCCGAGCAGCTCAGACAGCAGCGCGGTGTCCAGGGCCAGCGCCTGGGCCCGGCGCTCGGCCAGCGGCGCGTCCCCCTCGTACAGGAACGCGCCGACGTACCCGAACAGCAGCGACCGGGCGAACGGCGACGGCTCCCGGGTCTCCACCTCGACCACCCGCACCCGGCGGGCCGCCACGTCCCGCATCAGGCCGACCAGCCCCGGCAGGTCGAACACGTCCTGCAGGCACTCCCGCATCGCCTCGAGGGTGACCGGGAAGGACGGGTACTGCGCCGCCACGGTCAGCAGCTGGGCGGCCCGCTGGCGCTGCTGCCACAGCGGGGTGCGCCGCCGGGGGTCACGACGCGGCAGCAACAGTGCCCGCGCCGCGCACTCCCGGAACCGGGCGCCGAACAGCGCCGAGGTGCCCACCGCGTCCCGGACCAGCTCGTCCACCTCATCGGGGTCGAACAACGCCAGCCCGGCGTCCGGCTCGGCGTCCATCTCCGGCAGCCGCAGCACGATCCCGTCGTCGGCGTGCATCGACTGCACATCCAGCCCGTACCGCTCGCGCAGCCGGCCGGCGATGGCCAGCGCCCACGGCGCGTTCACCGGGGCCCCGAACGGCGAGTGCACCACGATCCGCCAGTCACCCAGCTCGTCGTGGAACCGCTCGACCACCACGGTCCGGTCGTCCGGCAGGTGCCCGGTCACGGCGCGCTGCTCGGCCAGGTAGGCGACCAGGTTGGCGGCGGCCCACTCGTCCATGCCCGCGGCCCGGGCCCGCTCGGCGGCAGCATCGCCGTCCAGCGCGGCCAGCTCGCGCAGGAACGCGCCGAGCGCGCGGCCCAGCTCGGCCGGCCGGCCCGGGGCGTCGCCCTTCCAGAACGGCATCCGGCCCGGCTCGCCCGGCGCGGGGGAGACCAGCACCCGGTCGTGCGTGATGTCCTCGATCCGCCAGGAGGACGACCCGAGCAGGAACACGTCGCCGACCCGGGACTCGTACACCATCTCCTCGTCCAGCTCGCCGACCCGGACCGGTCGGCCGCCGCCGTCGGCCCCAGCGCCGACACCGGCGCCGGCCAGGTAGACCCCGAACAGCCCGCGGTCGGGGATCGTGCCGCCGCTGGTCACCGCCAGCCGCTGCGCCGCCGGCCGCGGGGTCAGCACCCCGGTGACCCGGTCCCAGACGATGCGCGGGCGCAGCTCGGCGAACGCGTCCGACGGGTACCGCCCGGCGAGCATGTCCAGCACCGCCTCCAACGCGGAGGCGGGCAGCTCGGCGAACGGGGCGGCCCGGCGGACCACCGCGGCCAGCTCGGGCACCGTCCAGGCGTCCATCGCCACCATGGCCACCACGTGCTGGGCGAGCACGTCCAGCGGGTTGCGCGGGTAGCGCATGGCCTCGATCGCGCCGGCCCGCATCCGCTCGGCCACCACCGCGGACTCCACCAGGTCGCCCCGGTACTTCGGGAAGAACACACCGCGGCTGACCGCGCCGACCTGGTGCCCCGCCCGGCCGACCCGCTGCAGCCCGGCGGCCACGCTGGGCGGCGCCTCCACCTGCACCACCAGGTCGACCGCGCCCATGTCGATGCCCAGCTCCAGGCTGCTGGTGGCCACCACCGCGGGCAGCCGGCCGGCCTTCAGGTCCTCCTCCACCAGCACCCGCTGCTCCCGGGACATCGAGCCGTGGTGGGTGCGGGCGACCAGCGGCGGCGCGCCCCGGCCGGCGCCGGACTCGGCCATCACCTGCGCCGGCATCGCGGTCAGCTCCAACGGCTTGCCGTACCGCCGCTGGTAGGCCAGCTCGTTCAGCCGGGAGGTCAGCCGCTCGGCCGTCCGGCGCGAGTTGGCGAACACGATGGTGGACCGGTGCTCCTCGACCAGGTCGAGCACCCGCTCCTCCACGTGCGGCCAGATGGAGGTGCGCCGCTCCGGGCCGGCCGCGTTGCCGGACAGGTCACCGGTGGTCTCACCCAGGGTGGACATGTCCTCGACCGGCACCACGATCTGCAGCTCCACCGACTTGGCGGCCGGCGGCTGCACGGTCACCACCGGCCGCCCGCCGGCCAGGAACCGGGCCACCTCCTCCACCGGCCGCACCGTGGCGGACAGCCCGATCCGCTGGGCCGGCCGGCCGGCGAGCTGGTCCAGCCGCTCCAGCGACAGCGCCAGGTGGGCGCCGCGCTTGGTGCCGCAGACCGCGTGCACCTCGTCCAGGATGACGGTGTCCACCCCGCGCAGCGCCTCCCGGGCGGCGCTGGTCAGCAGCAGGAACAGCGACTCCGGCGTGGTGATCAGCACGTCCGGCGGGGTGCGGGTGAAGGCCCGCCGCTCCTCCGCCGGGGTGTCGCCGGACCTGATCGAGACCCGGATGTCCGGCCGGGGCAGGCCGAGTCGGTCCGCCGCCTGCCGGATGCCGGCCAGCGGGGCCCGCAGGTTCTTCTCGATGTCGACGGCCAGCGCCTTGAGCGGGCTGACATACAGCACGCGGCAGCGCCGGGACGTGTCATCCGGAACCGGCTCGGTGGCCAACCGGTCGAGCGACCACAGGAACGCGGCGAGCGTCTTGCCCGACCCGGTCGGCGCCACCACGAGCGTGTGCACGCCGCGCCGGACGGCCGTCCAGGCCTGCTCCTGAGCGGGCGTCGGCGCCACGAACGCACCGGTGAACCATGCCCCGGTGACGGGGGAGAAGCCGGGCAGCGGATCTGTCATGGGGCCAGTCTGCGGGTAGCCTCTGACAATTCCGCCGTCCCCTGCCACCATGGCGGCATGTCCCGCTGGGCCCGCCTGCTGGTGCTCTGCATGATCTTGCTCGCTTCCGCCGGGTGCCTGCGCTACCACGCTGACGTGCAAGTGGACGCCACGGGCGCCGTCTCCGGCCGGCTCGTCGTGGCCGTGAAGGCCGGCCTGCCGGCCAACCTGGTGCAGCAGTTCGACGTGCCGCCGGCGATCCGCGACCGGGTCACCGTCGCGGAGTACCGGGCCGACGGGTACGTCGGCAGCACGATCAGCTTCGACCGGCTCTCCTTGGACGAGGTCGGCCAGGTGTTCAGCGACGAGCGCCGCGAGGGCGCGCTCGTCCAGCTCGCGATGGCCCGCACCGGCGACCGGATCGTGGTCACCGGCGCGTTCTCCTTCCCCGACCTGTCCGCAGTCGGCAACAGCGGGTTCGACGCCCGGATCGGGCTGACGTTCACCGGCGCCAGCAGGGTGACCGGCAACGGTGCCGTGTCCGGTGACCATGTGACGTGGTCGCCGAAGCCGGGCCGGCCGCTCAGCCTGACCGCCGAGGCGGTGTACCCGCCACCGGCCCGGCCCGCGGCCGGGAGCGGTCCGCGGTCCGGCCTGCCCGCAGCTGTGCTGGTCGCGCTGGCCGTGTTACTGGCCGTCGCGCTGACCGGTGGCGTGGCGCTGCTGCTGGCACGGCGGCTCGCGCGGCGGCGGGCACTGGAAGCAGGCACGGAAGCAGGCACGGAAACGGGACCGGACGGGGCCGGGG
>JBKOWA010000031.1:0-6509 GCA_046724155.1 Actinomycetota bacterium | reverse complement strand
TTCGGAACCGTTCTTCTTGTTAATTCAGCGTGGCGCGGCGCCTGACAGTGGCGCACCGCCTCCTACCTGGACAGGATTTCTCGGCAGGAAGGCTTCATCGTCGAAAACACAGTTGCTCGCCGGGCCGCCGGCCGCCAGACGCGCCGGGCTCAGGCCACCCCGACCTGGCCGCTTTCCACCGCGTCCTTGGCGGCCAGTAGCACGGTCATGCAGTCGCGCCGCACCGCCCGGCGGATCAGGGCGCCGGCCCGCTCCACGGCCTCGAGCGACCCGCCCGGCTCCGGCTGGCGGACCACCACGGTGGTCTGCGCGGTCACCCGGACGCCGTCCGCGGCCGGCGCCAGGTACCAGCCGCCGGCATGCGCCGCGATCTGCTCCGGCAGCTCGGTGTGCTTGTAGACGATGCGCTGGCCGGGAAAGCAGACCCGGACCAGCCGGGCGGTCTGCGGCGCGCCGTCGAAGCCGCCGGTGTCCATCTCCACGGTCTGCACGTTCGGCACCGCCTCGTCCAGGACCAGCCGGGACACGTGCGGCAGCCGCTGCGGCCAGTCCTGCACCTGGTAGAGGAACTCGTACACCGGCTCGGCCGGGCCGCCGATGACAACCGTGTCGGACAGCCCGAGCACCAGCGTCGGCAGCCGGTCGCCCAGCTCCGCGGCGGTCTTGACGGCGGCCAGCTCGGCGGTGCTGTTGCGGTCCACGGCCTGCTGGATCCGGGCGGTGTTCACCGGGTCGTCGCCGACCGCCCGGAACTCGTGCAGCAGCACCACCGAGGTCGCGTTGTCCGGCAGCGGCACGAACACCCACTCGCCGGTCATCGAGGCCAGCGGCGGCGCCGGCGACTCGTGCCGGAACCGGATCCGCATGCCCTCGCGGTCCAGGTGGCGGCGGGACACCCAGCTGCGCACCGCGCCGTTGCCGACGGCCCACAGCCGTAATCGGTCCTCGGCGCCGCCGGCCTCCAGCCGGTCCACGTGCACGATGGGCGGGAACAGGAACGGCCACCGGGTCGCCTCGGCGATCAGGCGGAAGACGACGCGGGGCGGCGCGGCCACGAACGCGGTATGTGTCGTCGTGACGGGACGTGCCTTCGTCACGGAGCTTGTCATCTCGGTTCTCCAGCTCGCTCGCTACCCCCGGTCGCCGCCCGGTAACTGCGACAGTGCCTGCCGGGCCTAGTGCAGAGCTGGATCCTGCGTGGGGCAGTGGCGCCCCTCCTGGCAGCTGCCGGGCCGGTGACTGCAGGACCCGCAGAAGCAGGGGACCGGCATGGCGTCCTACCTCGCCAGGCCGGTCCCGCCGCGGGAGGGAAGACCTGCCCGAGCCATTAGAGCCTGTTGGCAATCCCTCGGTGGATGCCGGGGGCGCCGCCAGCAGGGTTTGCCAACAGGCTCTTAAATTGCCAGCCGCTCCCGGAGCAGCTCCTTGACCGGTGTCTCGTTCAACACCGGGTCGGAACGCAGGATCGCCCGTTGCAGCTGCTGCATCCGCGCCGAGGGCTCGACGCCCAGCTCGCTGACCAGCGTCTCGCGCAACTTGCGGTACACCTCGATGGCCCGCCATTGCTGGCCCGAACGGTACAGCGCCACCATGAACTGCGCACACAGGTTCTCGTGCATCGGGTAGCTGGCGTTCAGCTTGGCCAGCTCCGACAGCAGCGCGTAGTGCCGACCCAGCCGCAGGTCGGAGTCGATGCACAGCTCCAGCACTCCGAGCCTGCTCTCCTCCAGGCGGATCACCTCGATGCCCAGCCGGAGCCCGACCGGCACATCCACCAGCGCCTCACCGCGCCAGACCTCCAGAGCGGAGCGCAGCAGCCGGGACGCGGTCTCGTAGTCACCGCGCTCGGCAGCCCGAGCGCCGGCGCCGGAAAGCCGCTCGTAGGCGTGTACGTCGACGCCGTCGCGGACGTCCAGCAGGTAGCCGCCACACCGGGTGACCAGCAGATCCTTGGCGGCACCGTTGCCGTTGCCGCCCAGCGCGGCGTCGATCAGCCGGCGCAGCTGCAGGATGTACGTCTGCAAGGTCGTGATCGCGCTGCGCGGAGGCTGCATGCGCCACAGTTCCTCGATCAGCGTCGGGACCGTGACGACCTGACCCGCCTCCAGCGCGAGCAGGGCGAGGATCTGCCGGAGCTTGCCCGCGGTCGGGACAACAGACCTGCCGTTCTCATGCGCCTCCAGCGGGCCAAGGACCTTGACCTCCATCAGCGGGGACCTCCTCATGATGTCGGGTCGATCGCTGGCCGGGGACTGGCGTACCGGCGGTCCGGCGATTCGACCGGCGCCGGTCCACTGCCACTCCAGCGCTGCATCGAAGCTCTCAGACCAGCAAGATCCGGACCAGTGCCAGGAGCACGCATCGGGCATGAGGATGGCAAGCCGCCGGGTGTGAAAAACACATGGTCCGCGAGTGAGCGTGGCACTGGCCCCCTGCCACGGCCCGAGGCCAGACTCGGCGCTGACCGGGAAAGCCATCGAAGTCCTCGTCAGACCCGGCAAGTCCTCGTCAGTGTAAGGGGTTCACCATGCCCGGATTCCGCCCCGACAATGCCCGAATGGTCCGCACGTCGATCGTCATCCACGACTTCGACCAGTGGACGAACCCGAACGACACCCGCTTCCCCGGCTGCGCGTGCATGTCTTTCATGCCCGGCCCGAGCCAGGAGCCCGAAGCATGAACGGCTCCCGGGCGGGGGGCTGCGGGGTTGCCGTCGGCCCACCGGCGGCAGGTCGGCCACAGCGCATCGGGTTCAAGCGGCACCTGCACACCGAGGTGGTGGCCGGAGAGGCCGCCTACCTGATCTCCGAGCGGGGTGTCACCGCGCTCGAGGGAGAGCTCGCCGTGGCGCTGACCCCGCTGCTGGATGGCACCCGGGACCTGGCCGCGGTGGTCCGGGAGATGCCTCCCGGCACGGCACCGGACGAAGTCCACGGCCTCGTCACCGATCTGGTCGCGGCCGGCCTGGTCGGGCCGACCGACCCGGTGGGCCCGGGCGCCGACCCGGCGGCCCTGGCCTACTGGGATGCGGCCGGCCTGTGCCCGACCGGAGCCGTGTCGGACCTCAGCACCGCCCGGATCGCGCTGATCGCGGTGGGTGGAGTGGACAGCGTGAGCGCGGCGGCCACCGCCGCGCTCAGCGCCGCCGGCCTGACGGTGGCCGCCGGCACCAGCATCGACGGGGACCTGTCGGTGGTGCTGTGCCCCGACTACCTGGCGCCGGAGCTGGCCGAGGTCGACACCGCGCACCGGGCCGCCGGCCGGCCGTGGCTGTTAGCCAAGCCGGGCGGCACAACCCCGTGGTTGGGGCCTATCTTCCGGCCGGACGAACCTGGTTGCTGGCACTGCCTGGCGGGCCGGCTGACCGCGCACCGGCAGGCCGAGAGGTACCTGCAGGCGGCGCTCGGCCGTCGCGGACCGGCCCCCCGGTCGGCGGTGTCGTTGACCCCGCTGGCCGGTGCGGCGCTGAACCTGGTGGCGCTGGAGGCGACCAAGTGGCTGGCCGGCTACCGGTACCCGGGCCAGCGATGCGTGTGGACGTTCGACAGCCTCGGGCTGTCCGGGCGGCACCACGAGCTGCGGGGCCGCCCGCAGTGCCCGACTTGCGGAGACTCGACCCTGGTGCGCACCCAGGTTCGGCGGCCGGTGACCCTCCAGCCCCGCCGGACGGCCAGCCGGCAGGGCGGCGGGCACCGGGCGGTGCCGCCTGAGCAGGTCCTCGACCGGTACCGGCACCTGGTCAGCCCGGTCACCGGTGTGATCAAGGAGATCAGCCGGGACACCCGCGGCCCGGCATCGCTCAACGTCTACCGGTCCGGCCCGAACTCCGCCCTGACGGCCCGCAGCCTGCACGCCCTGCGTTCGGCGCTGCGGATGGAGAACAGCGGCAAGGGCGCGACACCGCTGGAAGCCGAGGTCGGCGCGCTGTGCGAGGCACTCGAGCGGTACTGCGGCACCTACCAGGGCGACGAGGCCCGGGTCCGGGGCAGCCTGCGCCAGCTCGGCGAGCAGGCCGTCCACCCGAACCAGTGCCTGCTCTTCGACGAGCGACAGTACGCCGGCCGCGCCGGCTGGAACCGCGCGCACTCGGCGTTCCAGCAGGTTTTCGCGCCGTTCGACGAACTGGCCAAGGTGAACTGGACCCCGGTCTGGTCGCTCACCGAGCAGCGGCACCGGCTGCTGCCCACCGCGCTGCTCTACTTCGGGGCACCCGCCGGGCCCGGCCCGGCCTTCGCCTACGCCGACTCCAACGGCAACGCGGCCGGCAGCACGCTGGAGGATGCCGTCCTCCAGGGCCTGCTCGAGGTTGTCGAGCGTGACGCGGTCGCGCTGTGGTGGTACAACCGCATGCAGGCTCCGGGGGTGGATCTTGACGCGTTCGCCGATCCGTGGATCGAGGAGCTGCGCGCGGTCTACGCCGACCTCGGCCGGGAGATCTGGGCGCTGGACGTGACCTCCGACCTGAGGGTCCCCACCATGGTGGCGCTGTCCCGGTGGCCGGGCGGCCGGCGGGAAGGGATCATGTTCGGCTTCGGCGCGCACCTCGACCCCCGGGTGGCGCTGCGCCGCGCGCTGTCGGAGATGAACCAGATGCTGCCCGCCATTGTCGAGATCGGCCCGGACGGCGAGTACGGCTGGGACGACGACCCGGACGCCAGCCGCTGGTTCCAGCACGCCACGCTGGCCGACCAGCCGTACCTGGCGGCTGATCCGCAGCTGCCGGCATGGCGGCCGGCGGACTACGGCTACCAGCCGAGCGACGACCTGACCAGGGACGTCCGGACGGTCCAGGCCCGGCTGGAAGGGCTCGGCATGCAGGTGCTGCTGCTCGACCAGACCCGCCCGGACATCGGGCTTCCGGTAGTGAAGGTCATCGTGCCCGGCATGCGGCACTTCTGGGCCCGGTTCGGGCCGGGACGGCTGTACGACGTCCCGGTGCAGCAGGGCCGGCTGCCCGCACCCACCCCGTACGAGCAGCTCAACCCGATCCCGCTGTTCCTCTGAGCAGCCCACCCCCGATCCGCTGTTCCTCCGACCCGCACCCGTCCGACCCACACACCCGGTGAGGAGCGATGTATCCGCTACCGCCCGAGCGAATTCCCGCCAGCGTGCGGCTGTGGTCGTTGCGCGAGGACGTGCTGGTCGAGGCCGTGCCCGACAGCGAACCGCTTCTGGTGTTCACCCAGTGGGGTGAGGTGCGGCTGGACGGGGCCGGGCCGCTGCTGCGCGAGTCGCTGCAACGGATGAGCCTCGGACCGGTGTCGGTGGACAACCTACCGATCCTGCGGGCGCACCACGCGCCCTGGTGCGACGGCGAGCCCGCCGGTTCCGGTCCCTGGTCCGAGCTGACCGGGATGCTGGAGCAGCTGGGCAACTGCATGGTCCAGTCGCTCGGCCTGGAGGACGACCCGGGGCCGGTGCTGTCGGTGGCCCCGGTCACCCGGCAGGCCGGCTTCTGGCTCCCGCCGGCGATCGAGCCGGACCGCCCCGTCCGGCTGTCCCGGTTCGCCGCGCTGCGGCCGGTCGAGGGGGAGCTGGTGGTGGAGTCGCCGGTGGCGCAGTACCGGGTTGTGCTGCATCGCCCGCTGGCCAGTTACGTGGTCGGTGCGCTGGCCGCGGCCACCACCGTCGCCGACCTGTCGACCGACCTGCGGCTGCCGGTGCCGGTGCTCGCCGACATCGTGTCCTACCTGGTGGGCAGCGGCGTGGTGGTGACCGGCCAGCCGGGCCGGCCGGACCGGTTCGCCGAGGACGACGACCTGGGGCTGCTGCCCTGGTCGCACAACGACCTGCAGTTCCACTCCCGGAGCCGGATGGGCCGGGGTGGCGGCCCGTCCGGTGCGGTCTTCCCGTATGCCGGCCGGCTGCCGGAGCCGCCGGTCACCCGGCGCCGGCCGGACGGCCCGCGGTTCCCGCTGTACCGGCCGGCCGTGACCAGGCTGTCCGCCGACGACCCGCCGCTGACCGAGGTGATCGAGGTGATCGAGGTCAGCCGGGCGGACCAGCTGTACTCGGACCGGCCGGTGGCCGCCGAGGAGGTCGGCGAGCTGCTCTACCGGGCGGCCCGGATCCGATCCACCGGGTCGGCCCCGGTCGCGGCGGGCGGCACCTACACCGTCACCGACCGGCCGTACCCGAGCACGGCCCAGCTGTACGAGCTGGAGCTGTACGTCAGCCTGGACCGGTGCGTGGGGTTGCCCAGCGGCAGCTACCACTACGACCCGGACGACCACGCTCTGATCCTGGTCAACGACTCCGAGCCGGCGCTCGGCGAGCTGCTGGACATCGCCATGGTGGCGGCCGGCAGCACCCGGCGGCCACCGGCGCTGATCACCCTGACCACCCGGATCGCCCGGCTGTCCTGGATGTACAGCGGGATCGCCTACGCCACCACCCTCAAGCACGTGGGCGCGCTGCAGCAGACCCTGCACCTGGTGGCCACCGCGATGGGGCTGGCCTCGATGGCGCTGCCGGTCAGCGACGGGGAGCTGGTGGATGAGGCACTGCAT
>JBKOWA010000389.1:0-4111 GCA_046724155.1 Actinomycetota bacterium | reverse complement strand
GCTCACTGTGGTGCGGGCGGCCATCCACGAGACTGGTGGGGGCACCCCGGGCTGGGAGCAGGTCATTGATGAGGTCCGTGTGGTGATGACGCGCGAGGTGGAGGCGTCGGTCGCGTAGTTCCCAGTCGAACCCCGGACCTCAGAAGAAGGTTCGGCCAAGCCCTCACCATCCTCAACGACCTCAACCACCCCGGCGCCGAGCAGGTCCGTGCCAAGCTGGCCAGTCCGGGTATTCCGGCCCCCGACCCCGCCAACGGGGACGCCTGCCGAGACGATCAGCCGGCCGGCGGTCCGTGACGCCCACCACGGGCAGTGGGTACGGTCGGGCCTCGTGACGACCGATGACGAACTCCCTGCTGGCGACGTGGGCCGTGCGTACCTGCTGCTTCGCGTGCTGTCAGACGACCAGGACGGCGTGGTGCCCGACGAGGACGACTACGTCCAGACGTTGATGGAGTCGAAGGGCGACCAGGAGGAGTTGCTGCGTGGCCTCGGCACGATCACCGACACGTTGATGTCGCTCTTTCGTCCGGGCGGCGCCATGGCCCCCACCGCCGGCAACGGCGACACGCCCCCGAGGGACGCGCTGAACCTGATCGTGCCCGCCGTGGTAGCGAAACTGACCCAGACCACGTGGCTACCCCAGCAGGCGGTCCCGACCATGGCCGGCGCGCTCACCGCGGCCGCGCTGGGCCGAAGCTCCTATCAGTGGCGCGTCGCCTACGGACCATGGCACACCTGGGAGCTCCTGCCCTGGACCTACACGCCGTGGTTCCTCGCCAGCCTGATCGACTTCAGCAGCGACCAGCAAGGCCTCGCCCTCGACCTGCTCGAACAGGTCCTGCTCGCCGACCAAACACCTGACTGACCGGTCAGCGGTCGGTGGGTAGCCTCGGTGGCATGGCCGAGGCACCGCGGATCCTCATCGTGGGCGGCGGGTACGTGGGCATGTACACGGCGTACCGGCTGCAGCGCAGGTTACGCCGCGGCAGCGCGGCCATCACCGTCGTGGACCCGCTGAACCACATGACGTACCAGCCGTTCCTGCCGGAGGCGGCGGCCGGGTCGGTGGAGCCGCGGCACGTCGTGGTGCCGCTGCGCCGGGTGCTCAGGCGGTGCCAGGTGCTCACCGGGACGGTCACCGGGGTGCAGCATGCCCGGCGTGAGGTCACCGTGCAGCCGATCGAGGGCGAGCCGTTCCAGCTCGGCTACGACATCCTGGTGCTGGCGCCCGGGTCGGTGGCCCGCACGCTGCCGATCCCGGGGCTGGCCGAGCAGGGCGTGGGCTTCCGGACCATCGGCGAGGCGATCTACCTGCGCAACCACGTGCTGTCCCGGCTGGACCTGGCTGTCTCGACCCGGGATCCGGAGCGCCGCCGCCGGGCGCTGACGTTCTGCTTCATCGGCGGCGGCTACGCCGGCATCGAGGCGATGGCGGAGCTGGCGGACATGGCCCGCTACGCCTGCCGCTACTACGAGCGCGGGCTGGCTGGTGAGCTGCGCTGGGTGCTGGTCGAGGCGGCGAACCGGATCCTGCCCGAGGCGAGCCTGCAGCTGGGTGACTACACCGTCCGGCAGCTGCTGCGGCACGGCATCGACGTGCGGCTGAACACCCGGGTGGTGTCCATGGTGGACGGTCACGTGGTGCTCACCGACGGCGAGGAGTTCGACAGCGAGACGATCGTCTGGACGGCCGGGGTCAGGGCGCACCCGATGCTGGCCGACACCGACCTGCCGCTGGACGGGAAGGGCCGGCTGGTGTGCGAGCCGACGCTGCAGGTGCGCGGTGTGGACGGGGTGTGGAGCGCCGGTGACTGCGCCGCCGTGCCCGATCTGTCGAAGAAGGGCGAGCCGGGCGCGGTGACCAGCCCCAGCGCGCAGCACGCGGTACGGCAGACCAAGCGGCTGGCCGGCAACCTGGTCCGCACCCTGCGCGGCCGGCCGCCGAAGAACTACGTGCACGCCTACGCCGGCTCGGTGGCCAGCCTCGGGCTGCACAAGGGCGTGGCCGAGGTGTACGGCGTGCGGCTGCGCGGCCGGCCGGCCTGGTTCATGCACCGCACGTACCACGTCAGCCGGATGCCCACGTTCAACCGCAAGGTCCGGGTGGTGGCCGACTGGACGCTGGCGCTGTTCTTCCGCCGCGAGGTGGTCTCGCTCGGCCAGATCCAGCAGCCGCGGCGGGACTTCCAGCGGGCCGCGCAGCCCACCGAGCGCCCGCCGCAGCCGGAGGCGAGCCAGCCCACGCCGTTCGGCTGAGAGATCCCGAGCAGTTCCTTCGGGCTATATGGGTTGCTCTCGGTTCGGGCTAGGTTGCCTACGGTTTGTAGTCGCCGCTCCGGCGGACCGGACCGACCGGACCGACCGGGTCCGGGGCGGCCGCGGCTCGGGAGGCACCATGCGCTCTGGTAGGCGGAGACCGTTAGGCCGGGTGGGTCTGCTGCTCGCGGCGGTGGCACCGGCGCTCGCGCTCACCCTCGTCCCGCAACCGGCATCGGCGCGGCCGGCCCCGCCGGCCCAGACCCTGGTCCGGGTCCAGGCGCAGGTGCCGGGCGGTGGCCAGGGGGCGGGCCGGGCGCAGGACCACGTGCCCGGGGTCGAACGGTACCTGGACTCGGTGCGGGGCAACCCGGCGGCGCTTCGGGCGTTCCTGTACGACCTCCCCAAGGGCGGCGACCTGCACACCCACCTGCCGGGCGCGGTGTCGGTGGAGTTGCTGATCCAGTTGGCCGCCGGCGACGGCATGTGCATCGACACGGTGACCTACACCGCCGGGGCCGGGCCGTGCGGGGGGAGCCGGCGGCCGGCCGCGGACGCGGAGACCGACCCGGTGTTCCGGACCCAGGTGATCGGCGCCTGGTCCATGGAGGGCTTCGTGCCGGGCCAGGGCGAGTCCGGGCATGACCACTTCTTCGCCACGTTCTTCAAGGTGGGCGCCATCGTCGCGGCGCACAGCGCGGAGATGGCCGCCGAGGTGACGCAGAAGGCGGCCGTGCAGCATGAGGTCTACATGGAGTCGATGACCCTCCAGCAGTTCCCGGCGATCATCGAGCTGGCACAGCGGGTCACGCCCAGCACCGACTTCGCCGCGATGCGGGCGCAGGTGCTGGCCGGCGGCGACATGGCCCGGATCGTGGCCACGGCGCGCGCCGAGCTCGACGCCGACGAGGCACGCTACCGCTCGCTGCTGCACTGTGGCACGCCCCAGGCACTGGCCGGCTGCGACCTGGTGCTGCGCTGGATTCACACGGTCCTCCGGGAGTTCCCGCCGAACGTCGTCTTCGCCTCGATGGTGGCCGGGTTCGAGCTGGCCGAGGCGGACAGCCGGTACGTGGCGCTGAACCTGGTGCAGCCCGAGGACGGCCCGATCTCCTCGGGCGACTACCACCTGCACATGCAGATGCTCGACTACCTGCGCGGGGTGTACCACCGCAGCCACATCACGCTGCACGCCGGCGAGCTGACCCCGGCGCTGTCCCCGCCCGCCGACCTGGCGTTCCACATCCGGGAGGCGGTGCTGCTCGGGCACGCCGAGCGGATCGGGCACGGCGTGGACGTGCTGGGCGAGGACAAGCACCAGCAGCTGCTGCACCTCATGGCCGCCCGGCACGTGATGGTGGAGAGCCCGCTGGTCAGCAACGCGCAGATCCTGGAGGTGAGCGGCCCGGACCACCCGTTCCCGACCTACCGCCAGTTCCATGTGCCGGTCGCGCTGGCCACCGACGACGAGGGCGTGTCCCGCACCGACATGACCGCCAATTTCGAGATGGCGGTGAACAACTACCAGCTGAGCTACCGCGACCTGGTCGAGCTCACCCGGACCAGCCTGGAGCACGCGTTCCTGCCCGGCGCGTCGCTGTGGCGCGCCCCGGACGACTTCCGCCCGGCCCGAGCCTGCGCGCACGACCTGCTCGGCGGCCCGCAGCCCAGCCCGAGCTGCCGCATGCTGCTGGCCGGCAGCGCCAAGGCCGCGCTGCAGTGGCGGCAGGAGTCGCTGCTGCGCGCGTTCGAGCGCCGCTACGACCGGGCGGCGGCCTGACACCCAGGTGATGCGGAGCCGGCAACGGACCCACCGCTGCCGGCTCCGCCGTCCGGGGCTCCCGGAGCGGGA
>JBKOWA010000354.1:0-4010 GCA_046724155.1 Actinomycetota bacterium | reverse complement strand
GGCCAGCACCCCGACGCCGGCGTGCCGGGCCGCCCGCTGCACGGCGTCCAGCACCAGCTTCGGGTCGGCGTCCGGGGGGCTGCCGACGGCGACCGCCACCGGGGTCATCGAGGCCCAGCCCAGCGCGGCGGCCTGGGACGGCAGCGTCTCGTCGTCGGTGTCCCGCAGCAGCGCGTCGATCACCTGGGCCTCCAGCCGGGCGTCCCAGGCGCCCCGGGTCTCCGCCGCCTCGGCGTACGCCTGGGCCGCCGCGAACGCGATCTCCCGGCTGTAGCGCAGCAGCGCCTCGCGCAGCGCCGGCTCCTCGCCCGGCGCGGCCAGCCCGGCGGTCTGCGACTCGACGGTCTCGATCGTGATGCGGACCATCTCGACGGTCTGCTGCAGGCTGATGGCCCGGGCCAGGTCGCGCGGCGCCACGCCGAACACCTCGGCGCTCATCGCGGTCGAGGTCGGCAGCCGGCCGGGCTTGCGCAGCCACTCCACGAACGAGGTGATGCCGGCCTGGGCGACCAGGGTGATCCACGACCGCTGGGACGGCGACAGCGCGCGGAACCAGGGCAGCTGGTCGTCCATCCGGGCCACGCTCTGGGTGGCCAACGCCCCGCAGGCGCGCTCCAGCCGGTGGACCGTCTCGGCGAGCGTCACGCCTGCCAGTGTCCCGCGCGGATCTCGCGTGGCGCCCGGCCGGCAGCATCGGGCGCGCACGATCCCGGCGGGAGCCGGCGTGGTCTCGTAAGCTGGGCGGATGCCTACCAACGGGCCGACCCGGGACCCGGTCGCCGACCTGCGCCGGATCGCGTTCCTGCTGGAGCGGGCGCTCGAGCCGACCCACCGGGTGCGGGCGTTCCGCAATGCGGCCGCGGTACTGGACCAGCTCGGCCCGGACGAGGTGGCCCGCCGGGCCGCCGCGGGAAAGCTGACCGAGCTGCCCGGCGTCGGCGAGGTCACCGCCCGCTGCGTCACCGAGTCGCTGGCCGGCGAGGAGCCGGTCTACCTGCGGCGGCTGGTCGCCACCGGCGGCACCCCGGTGGCCGAGGGCGGCGAGGCGATGCGGGCCGCGCTGCGCGGCGACCTGCACGTCCACTCGGACTGGTCCGACGGCGGCTCGCCGATCGAGGAGATGATGGCGGCGGCCCGGGAGCTGGGGCACGAGTACGTCGCGCTGACCGACCACTCGCCGCGGCTGACGGTGGCCCGCGGGCTGTCCGCGGACCGGCTGGCCAAGCAGCTGGACGTGGTGGCCGAGCTGAACGCCGGTTACAGGGAGGAGTTCCGGATCCTGACCGGCATCGAGGTGGACATCCTCGACGACGGCTCGCTGGACCAGACCGACGAGATGCTGGCCCGGCTGGACGTCGTGGTCGCCAGCGTGCACAGCGGGCTGCGCCAGCCGGCCGAGCAGCTGACGCCGCGGATGGTGACGGCCATCGCCAACCCGCACGTGGACATCCTCGGCCACCCCACCGGCCGGCGGATCCGCGGCGGCCCTGACGAGCGGCGGCCGTCGATGCGGCCGGAGTCGGAGTTCGACGCCGAGCTGGTGTTCGAGGCCTGCCGCCGGTTCGGCGTGGCGATCGAGATCAACTCCCGGCCGGAGCGGCTCGACCCGCCCAAGCGCCTGCTGCGGCTGGCCGTCGAGGCCGGCTGCCTGATCAGCATCGACACCGACGCGCACGCTCCCGGCCAGCTCGACTGGCAGCCGTACGGGTGCGAGCGGGCCGCCGCCTGCGCCGTGCCGCCCGAGACCGTGGTGAACACCTGGCGGGTTGCCGACCTGCTGGCCTGGACGGCCGACCACTCTCACCGGCCGTGACCGCACCCGCCGCCCCGCAAGCGGGCGGTCCGGTGGAAGCTGATCCCGCGCCGGCCGACCCTGCGCCGGCCGAGGCGGTGCCGATCCACCGAGCGGCGGCCGACCCGGCACCCGCCGACCAAGTGCTCGTCGCCCCAGCGCCCCGGGTTGAGCTGCGCCGGGCCGCCGACCACACTTGCCGCCCGTGACCGCGCCAGCCGACCCCGCGCGCCGGATCGAGGGGCTCCGGGTTGAGCTGCGCCGGGCCGTCGACCGGTTCGTCACCCGGACCGGCTGGCTCACCTCGTGGCACTGCTTCTCCTACCACCTGCACTACGACCCGGCGAACACCCACTTCGGCCTGCTGCTGGCCTGCAACGACGACACGCTGGCCCCCGGCGCCGGCTTCGACCTGCACGAGCACCGGGAGATCGAGGCGGTGACCTGGGTGCTGGCCGGCGCGCTGCGGCACGAGGACAGCGCGGGTAACGCGGCGGTGCTCGGGCCTGGCACCGTGCAACGGATGACCGCCGGCCGCGGCGTATGGCACGCCGAGCGGAACGCCTCGGATGCCGACCAGGTGCGCTACGTGCAGATGTGGCTGGCCCCAGGGGAGCCGGGGCTGGCGCCGTCGTACCAGCAGGCGGACGTGTCCAGCCTGCTGGCCGGGGGCGGCCTGACTCCGGTGGCCGCCGGCGCGGCCGACGTCCCGGCCCCGGTACGGCTGCACCAGCCGGCCGCGACCCTGCACGCCGCCCGGCTGCGTCCGGGGGGCGCCGTTACGCTGCCAGCGGCACCGTTCGTGCACGCCTACGTGGCGATCGGGGCGGCGACCGCGCTGCCCGCCGTGGACCGGCCGCAGCCGACCCGCGGACAGCTTGAGCTATCGGCCGGGGACAGCCTGCGGATCACCGGTGGCCCGGTGCACCTGACCGCCGGCTCTGCCGGCGCCGAGCTGCTGGTCTGGGAGATGCACCAGAGGCTGTAGCGCCGCGCCCCGCAGCCCCGGGCGGGCGACGTGCACACCTTGGCAGGTTTTGCCGCGACACTCGCGTGGCCGGGCGGGTGAGGCGGACCGATTGGCTATCGTGACAGCCATGTCTGCCCCGGCTCGCCGAGACGACCACGACCAGACCGTGATCCCGCTGGCCGACGCCCCCAGCCTGGCCGAACTCGCGCAACGAGCCCGAGCGCATGAGCCGATCACTCTGGTCGAGGCCGACGCACCGCCGGTGCTGCTGCTGTCCGCCGAGGATCACCAAGCAGCCGCCGACTGGGACGCGGCGTTCATCGCCGACACCCTCGCCAACGACGGACCGCGCGGCCCGTACCTGCCCAACGACCTCCTCGCCGCGATGGACACCGCCGACCTGGCGACCGTCGAAGCATTCCTGGACCGGCTGGCAGCTCACGCCGGCCAGGACATCTCCGCTGCCCAGCAACGGGCGCTGTGGGAGCAGATGACCTCCCAGTGAGCTACCTCGTCGTCTGGAGCATCCAGGCGGCCCGCGCCCGGCGGCGACTACGCTCCCGCGACCCAGCCGGTGCCGCGCGGCTGACTGCCGCCATCGACACCCTCGCCGACGACCCACGCCCCGCCACCGCCGCGTCGCTGGGGGGATCTGGCTGGTACTACCTCCGCCTCGGCGATCTCCGGGCCATGTACTACATCCGCGACAGCACCGTCCATATCGACAATGTCGGGAGCCTGCCACCGCGCTGAGCCCGTTCCTCGGCCCGTGCGGCCAGGCAACGCGCCGCCGTTCGGCCGATCGCGGGGTGTGGCATGCCGAGCGGGATGCCCCAGCCGCCGAGTCGGTGCGCTCTGTGCAGATGTGGCTGCCGCCCGGGCCGCGCGCCTCCCGAATTGACGACCACAAGACCAACATCGCAGGGTCAGTAGGGGCGCCAGGTTGAGGCATCGTGGGTCTTGAGCGAGCGCAGGCGGTGCGCGTGCTGGGCGGCGATCTCCGGGCGGCCGGTGAGGTCGGGAACGACGGCGGTGACCATGACGAGCTCGCGGATGCGGCGGAGGACGGGCCAGGCGGGGGAGGTGGTCACGTCTCGTCCATAGGCGGCGGCGAGGGCGGTCTGCCGGTGCGGGTGGCCGAACCGGTGCGCGGCGGTGGCCGTTGCGACGAGGTCCCAGTCGGTGGGCCCGGCCGAGAGATTGTCGAGGTCGCAGATGACGATGGGTCCGCCGGGCGTGGTGCGGAGC
>JBKOWA010000268.1:0-2496 GCA_046724155.1 Actinomycetota bacterium | reverse complement strand
GCTGTCGGCTGCGCTGCTGGTCGGTGCCCGGCGGGTGCCGGCCGGGGTGCGCCGGGTACGGGTACTCCTCCGGTAACCCGACGACCCGCGCGGCGACCTGACGACCCGCGCGGCGACCTGACGACCGCGCTCTCCGCCCGTCCCGGTGAGGGCCGGCCGAACGAGATGACCGGGTCATTACCACGCCATGACAGTTCGGTCAGGAACGGTCCCGGCACCCGCCGCCCGTCGCTTCGATGGGTGCCGCTGAGGGCCGGCACAGCGGCCGGGCATCGCCGCCGGAAAGGTGAAGCCGATGCGTGGAATCGGGCTGAACCGCGGGACCAGGCAAGCACGCGGGCGGACTCCCGGCGGGAGAACACCACGCGGCGGCCGCCGGTCGCTGACCACCCGGATGGTGCTGCCCGCCGTGGTGGCCCTCGGGCTGCCCCTCCTGCCGCCGCTGAGTCCGTTGGTGGCACCCCGCGCGCAGGCCGCGACCTCGTGCCCGGCCGCCGGCTGCGCGCTCACCGTGGACGCCCGGGACTTCGCGTCGGGAACCCCGCTGGAGCACTTCAAATACCTCGTCAACGTCGACAACACCAAGCTGCCGACCGACCCGCTGGCGCTGTCCACCGAGAGCAACAGCCCGATCGTGCGGGTCGGGAACGAGAGCCGCAGCACGGTCAACCTGCCGGCCGGCCGCTACCTGATCTCGGCCCGCGCGGTGGACCACAAGATGTGGGGCGCGTACGTCACGCTGCCCAACCCGGACACCGCGGACGGGTCGCTCACCGCGCGCATCGACCTCACCGAGCAGAGCGACGCGCACCCGCTGCCGTTGGGCAAGATCCGGGTCTTCGTGTTCCAGGACAACGCCTGGGCCAACGGCGCGCCGGACACCGAGGAGGGCGGCCTGACGGGGTTCAAGGTGGGGCTGGAGGAGCAGACCCACAGCGAGGTCACCGTCGACTACAACAACAACCCGCTGTGCGGCGGTGTCTGCCTGACCGGCGCGGACGGCTTCGCCCAGATCGACGACCTCGGCCCGGCGACGTACTTCATCGACGTGCACCCGCCGGACCGGCCGTGCAACAGCGACCCGGACAGCCGGTGGTACCAGACGACCACCATCGACGGCGGCCTGCAGCTGCAGGCACCGGTCGAGGAGGGCAGCGACGGCACCGGAGCGCCGGGTGAGCAGCTCTGGGAGCCGCCGACCATCCGGACGGCGTACTGGTTCGGGTTCGTCTGCGCGCCGCAGCCGTTTGCGACCCCCGGCACCGGCGAGATCAGCGGCCGGGCCCGGAACTGGGTGGAGTGGGCGCCGTACACCACCGGCACCTACAACGAGCCGGTGCCGAACCCGTTCGTCGCGCTGTCCGACAGCAGCACCGACCGCACGGTCTACATCGGCCAGGGCGACGCCGACGGCAACTTCGACATCCAGAACGTCCCGGCGGGCAGCTACAACCTCTCGGTCTGGGACGAGCAGCTCAGCCACATCATGCGGTTCAAGCCGGTCGCCGTCGCCGCCGGCCAGACCGTCGACGTCAACGACACCGGCGACGACGGCGAGGTCGGCCTCGGCGTCTCGCGCTGGTTCGGCTGGCTGGACGGCACCGTCTACAAGGACCTGAACGGCAACGGCCGGTACGACGAGGGCGTCGACCCGACGATCCCGAACACCGACATGGACCAGCGCTGGCGGGACGGCTCGATCAAGGAGGCCACCTTCACCGACCCGGCGGGGCACTACGAGTACCCGACCGCGGAGGGCGGCGCGCTCGGCCGGTGGATCGTCAACGAGCAGGGCTTCGCCCGGTTCTCCGCCTACCCCGGGCCGTCGCCGCACGACGAGCACACCGGCGCGGTGACCCCGTCCTGCGCGGTGGACCCGCCCGCGGTGCCGGCGAACCCGTGCATCCCGACCGACCAGGGCGGCGGCCTGCTGACCAACCAGCTCACGCTCGAAGGCCACCGGGCGACGGTGGACTGGGGCAAGCGCGACTACCCGGCCGGAACGCCCGGGCAGATCGTCGGCATCACCTACTTCGCGACGACCCGCAACGAGTTCGACGCCCGCAAGCAGGCGCACGAGGACTACGAGCCCGGCATCCCGGACGTCACGGTGTACCTGGAGGGCCCCGGCCCGGACGGCCAGCCGAACACCGACGACGACGTCGTGCTCAACAAGTACGTCACCGACCACTGGCAGCAGCCGAACGCCAGCCAGGACCCGCAGGCGGACGGCAACACGTTCACCCAGAGCTGCAGCCCGATCCGGGACTTCTCCGGCGCGGACATCAGCGCGCAGTTCAACCCGGCCATCGGGCCGAACTGCCTGGAGGTGCCGCTGACCGGCCAGCAGACCAAGGACGGCGCCTTCGACGGCGGGTACGCGTTCGCGGACTACTGCCCGGACGGTTACGACATCGCCGCCGACGCGTGCAGCCAGGTCGGCGGCAGCCGCCCCGACCCGGCACCGCTCGTGAACGGCACGTACATCACGCACGT
>JBKOWA010000427.1:0-3947 GCA_046724155.1 Actinomycetota bacterium | reverse complement strand
GGGCAGCACCGCGCCCAACCGCTCGGCCAGCAGCGGGCCGGCCACCTCGTCGGCCCGGGCGCGCGCCCGGTCCAGCGCGGCGACGACCCGGGCACCCAGCGCCGCCTCGGACAGCAACCGCACCGCCCGGTTGGTCAGCACCACGGCCACCGGGTCGCCGTTGCCATCGACGACGGCCTCCACCAGGCCGTCCCCGTCATGGCTGGTGAACCGGTGCTCGGCCAGCCTGGCGGTCACCTGGGCCAACCGGGTGGCCCAGCCGTACCCGGCGCGTGCCGCTGTCCCATTCCCAGATTCGGTCACCCGCTGTGCCCCTCCGGAGTGCGTGGCCACGTTGGACGTCGCCGAAGTGGTCTTGACCGTCGCCGCCAGGGTAGGCAGCGTGCCGGCAGCTGCTGTCGCTGCGTTGACGCGCTGGTAACGGCTCAGCTACGAACTACCCGTCGCACGGCATGATTGCCACCGCGACACGCCATCTCGGTCCGATCCCCGTCCCGACCCGCGCGGACGGCCTACCCTGTCCGGCAACGCCCGCGGGTCCGTGCCGATGTATCCGGGGGCGGTTGCCGCGCTCTGTCTACTCGACAGGCGCGCCGGCAGGGGGGAACGAACTGATGCCGCGTTCGGTCAACGTCGTGGTCGAGCCCGGGCACCTGGAGATCGCGCCGGGCGCCACCGCGCAGCTCCGCATCCGGGTGGTCAACCGCAGCGGCGTGGTCGACCAGTTCGGCGTCGTGGTGCTGGGCCTCGAGCCCCGGATGACGCCGGCGCCGCAGCGCATCGGGCTGTTCCCGGACCAGGACGGCACGCTCACCTTCGACATCACGGTGCCGGCCGAGCAGCCGCCGCCGGCCGGCCAGCAGGTGCTCGCGGTCCGGATCACCTCCCAGGACGACCCGCGGCTGTCCCGGGTGGAGGAGTTCCTGCTGACCGTCGGGCCGGCCGCCGCGGCCAGCATCCGGGTGCAGCCGCCGCGGATCAAGGGCGGCCGGGCCGGGCGGTTCGCCGTGGTGCTCAGCAACGACGGCAACGTGCCGCTGCAGGTGGCGCTGCGCGGCGAGGACGAGGCGGAGGAGGTCTCCTTCGCGTTCGACCCGCCGCTGGTCGAGCTGCCGCCCGGCACCAGCACGCAGAGCAGCGGCCGGGTGACCGCGGCGCGCCCGTTCTCCGGGCCGGAAACCGTCCGGCCGCTGACCGTGCACGGCGAGGGCGCGCCGGTGCCGCTGCTGGCTCGGGCCACCTTCGCGCAGCGCTCGGTGGTCGGCAGCCGGCTGCTGCGCGCCGCCGCCGTGGTGGCCGTGCTCGCGGTGGCCCTCGGGATCTTCCTGTCCACCCGGCGCGGCGGCCCGCAGAGCAACGCGCAGAACGGCCCGACCGACAGCCCGACCCCCACCGCGACCGCCAGCAGCAGCACCCCGACCCCGACCCCGACCCCGACGGACACCGGCGGCAACGGCAATGGCGAGGGGCCGGTGCCGGACGTGTCCGGGCAGAACGCGACCGACGCAGCGGGCGCGCTGGTCAAGGCCGGTTTCCTGACCGAGAAGGTGTTCCGGCACAGCAACGCGGTCAGCTCCGGCACGGTGATCGGCACCGACCCGTCGCCGGGCCGGACCGCGGGCGCGGACCACCAGGTCAGGCTGATCGTCTCCGACGGTCCGTCCCCGCCGTTCGACATGCTGGGTGCGGCCGGCAAGGCGGACTGGTCCAACGACGCCGAGGGCCTGCCGTTCAACGGTCCGGACGCCGACCCGCGCGGCTTCGTCATCCTGCGCAAGAACGTGCAGCTGGAGGACGGCAGCACCCCGCCGCAGGTGTTGGAGACGCACCCGCAGGGCGTGCCCGACGGCGCCATCCAGGGTGACTACGCCCTGCCGGCGGCGGTCATCGCCGGTGACCACTTCCTCGCCGACGTGGGCTTCCCCGCCGGGCAGGCCGGCGAGGTGGACTTCCTGGTGCTCGTGCTCGACCCGCAGGGCAACCCGCAGCAGGTCGGCGACCCGGTCCACGACTCCGGTGCGGACGGCCAGCTGCAGCACATCGACCTGGATCTCAGCCAGTTCGCCGAGGCGACCCGGATCCGGCTGCGGGTGACCGCGGGCCCGGCCGCCGACTCGGACGCGGCGGTCTGGGTGAACCCCCGGGTCACCGGCAGCCCGGCCGCCGGCTGACCATTCCGATCCTCGGTGCGCGCCACTTGGCGCGGCCACGAGTTCGGGGGATATACGGCGGCCGATGGGTGGGGGACGATTCGGGCTAACCGGCCCGCCCGCCCGCGGAGGTCGCCATGTTCGGCACCCGGTTAATCCGTCGGATTGTGGTCGTGACCTGCTGCCTGGCACTGACCGGGCTGGGCGCCGTGGCCGGCGGCGGTGCCGCGCAGGCCGCCGTGTCCGACGCGGACCTGGCCTACCACTGGGCGCCGGTCCACTACCAGGACACCGCCAGCTTCAAGTACATCGCCGACTACCTGTCCGCCTTCGACTACGACGCCAACTGGGCCGGGCTGGACAACTGGGACCACCTGGACGCCTACAGCAGCCAACTGCTCGGCAACGTCTACTTCTCGGTCGTGGAGAACGACACCACCTGGTACCTGGTGTACGCGTTCTTCCACCCGCGGGACTGGTCGGAGATCCCCGGGCCGTGGACCCACGAGAACGACATGGAGGGCCTGCTCGAGGTGGTCGCCAAGGACGGCAGCACGTACGGCGTGCTGCGGGCGGCGGTCACCATCGCGCACACCGACTTCTACTCCTACCTGGCGCCGGGCAGCCCGTACAGCAGCGGGCAGGAGACCGTGGACGGCACGCTGATCATGCAGTCCTTCGGCGGCAGCCAGCACCCGGCGACCTTCCAGGAGGCCAAGGGGCACGGGTGCTACCGGTGGAACGGCAGCGGCTTCCCCGGCGGCGACGGCGTCGTGTACTACCCCAGCGGCACCGCGGAGCGGCCCAGCAGCGGGAACGACCGGTCCGTCGGGTACCGGCTGGTGGACATCTTCGACGCCGGGGAGCTGTGGGCGCGCCGGTACAACTCCGAGACCTACTATTCCTTCGGCACCTTCCGCGGCGACAACGGCGAGGACAACGCGGCGAACGCGCCGTGGGGCTGGGACGACCACGACGACGGCGCGATCGCCCGCGGTGACATGGCAATCGACCCCGCCAAGCTGGTCCGGACGTACTTCGCCGGCGCCGGCCCGCAGAGCTCCACCTACCTGCGCAACACCTACCAGGGCGGCTGAGCGCGGGCGCGCGGGCGGGTGACAGATCTGGGTGGGTCCGACCCGGCCGTCGATCGGGTGCCCGGGGGTCAGAACCAGTCGTCGATCTCGTGCCCGGGTCGGGGCCGGGGCCAGCGCGCCGCCTCCGGGCTCGGCAACGTGCCGTTGCACATCGCGCATGCGCCGGCCGGATGGTCCTCGACCAGGTCGATCATCGGTCGGGCGGTGTCCACGCTGGCGCCGCCGAGTTCCCCGATCAGCAGCCTGGGCCTGACCTCGTAGACGCTCAGGTCCGCCGCCGGCAAGCTGGTTCTCTGCATCATCGGCACTGCCCCTTCGCTGTCCGCTTCGCCCGCCGCGTCCCCCTCGCCTCGCGCCGTATGACTACCCGCTCAGATCCCCGCAGAACCCGGACACTCACCCCCGCAGATCCGGGCAGCCGCCGCGCCCACGCACCATCGAACCCGACGCCGTTCGCGGCCTGGTTGAGCCCCGCCCTCGGCTGACCCGCCGGCGCCCTCGGCCAGGGCAGTGGACGGCGGCGCAGGGCCGGGTTGTTGAGGCATAATCGAACGTGTGTTCGGTACGCTGGAAGCATGACTTCCCGGTCCGGTGCGAGGGCTGCGGTCAGCCGTACCGGCCGCGTCAGATGGTTCGCGGCTGGGCGGCCGAGGCGCATGCGCACTACGTCCGGTGCCAGCCGTGCGGGCACGTCTGGGTG
>JBKOWA010000613.1:0-1695 GCA_046724155.1 Actinomycetota bacterium | reverse complement strand
GGATGCACCCGGTGATCCAGGCGGCGGTCCGGCAAGGCGGAGGAGGAGCCGATACCGTTGTTGTATCGGCGACGACGACAACGCAGCCGGTCGTCGTCTGGGCGCCGGGGGCGCCGCCAGCAGGGTTTGCCAACAGGCTCTTACCGTCCGGGCGGTGTCGCCGATGGGCCATCAGCCGCTCGGCGCCCTCGGCGGGCATGCCGGGGGTGGCCAGCCGGGCGGTCGCCGCCTGCACGGCGATCATCGAGATGTGATGGGCCGCCACGTCGTGCAGCTCGCGGGCGATCCGGGCCCGAACCGAGTCGCGCCTGTCTCGAAGTGTCTTCGGTTGAACGTGACAATCCACTCGGCACGTCCGTTCACCGCGGTTTCCAGCACCATGTCGTCGTCCGGATCGTGCAGCGTCGGCCTACTACCACGCCGCTCAGGAGCTCTAGAAGCCGAGCTTGCGCAGCTGCTTCGGGTCGCGCTGCCAGTCCTTGGCGACCCGGACGTGCAGGTCGAGGTACACGTGGATGCCCAGCAGCGCCTCGATCTGGCGCCGGGCCGCGGTGCCGACCTGCTTCATCCGCTCCCCACGCGGGCCGAGCACGATCGGCTTCTGGCTGGACCGCTCCACGTAGACGTTCGCGTAGATCTCCAGCAGGTCGTCGCGGCCCTCCCGGGGGTGCATCTCCTCGATGGTGACCGCCAGCGAGTGCGGCAGCTCCTCGCGCACCCCCTCCAGCGCGGCCTCCCGGATCAGCTCCGCGACCAGGGTCTCCTCCGGCTCGTCGGTCAGCTCGCCGTCCGGGTACAGCGGCGGCCCCTCCGGCTGCAACCCGACCAGCACATCGGCCAGCACGTCCACCTGGAAGCCGGTGACCGCGGAGACCGGCACCAGCTCGGCGAAGTTCAGCAGGCCGCTGGCCGCCACCAGCTGCTCGGCCACCCGGGCCTTGTCCACGGTGTCGGTCTTGGTGACCACGCCGACCACCGGGGTGGACAGCCGGGCCAGCTCGCGGGCGATGTACCGGTCGCCGGTCCCGACCGGCTCGTCGGCCGGCAGGCAGAAGCCGATCGCGTCGACCTCGGCCCAGGTGGTGCGCACCAGGTCGTTCAGCCGCTGGCCGAGCAGGGTGCGCGGCTTGTGCAGGCCCGGGGTGTCCACCAGGACGAGCTGCGCGTCCGGCCGGTGCACGATGCCGCGGATCGCGTGCCGGGTGGTCTGCGGCCGGGTTGAGGTGATCGCCACCTTGGTGCCGACCAGCGCGTTGGTGAGGGTGGACTTGCCGGCGTTGGGCCGGCCGACCAGGCAGGCGAATCCGGAGCGGAAGGTCACCGCTGCATTCTCCCCGCCCGCCCGGATCTCTCCCTGCACCGGTCCGCGACCGCCACCCCGGCGAGTGTGGCGATCCAGGGCGACCCAAGCCTGGATCGAGTCGCTTTCTGGACTCATTCCAGCCCGCAGCCACGGCCGACGCCCGCATCCCGACGCCCAGCGAGGAGCGCTCGCTGTCCGTCGCACCCCCGACCTGGGCGGTGAGGTGGCCCGGGGCGTGGTGTGAGCTGATCTGCGGCGCTGGATCAGTTCCCGGTGCCCGGCGGCCGACCCGGTAGCTCCCCGTCAGGCGGTGCCGAGCAGGTTGCCGTCCGGGGCCAGCCGGTAGACCGGGGCGGCCTGGGCCAGGTCGCGGACGGCGGCCAGCCCCGGGC
>JBKOWA010000603.1:0-2945 GCA_046724155.1 Actinomycetota bacterium | reverse complement strand
GCGCTGTTCGGCTCACTGGCCTGGGCCCGGCTGGCCGGCAAGGACGTCACCAGCTGACGGGGACGGCGCCGAGCCGGTGGCACCCCGCGGGGAACCTGCGGGGTGCCACCAGCTCGGTCGAGGAGCTCGGTGACCCGGAAGTCGTGCCTGGGCGTCAGGCCCGCTTCAGCTTGATCACGGATGCGCCCTGGACCGTCACCTGAGCGTCGTAGGTCGGGTCGTATGAGGTAACGGTCACCTCTGCCCGCGCATCACCCTTCTCGAATGCAATCAGGTTGTATGCCGGAACAACGACCTGCCAGTGCCCTCCGGATCCCACGCACTCGGGATAGACGGCGCTGACGCTGTACGCGACGAAGCCGGCCTTGGTCACCTGGTGGAGAGTGACCTCGATGGTGAGGACTGCCAGCTCGTTGCAGTCGACACCGACGGTCACGGTGGCGGCCCCGGTGAACGGGTCCACCGTGCCGGTGGATGCGATCGAAAGGCCGCTCAGCTCGAGTGCGGTGGGTGGCGGTGAGTTGACGATCCGGACCTCGCCGCGAAGGGCCGGGTCGGCCAGCGTCCCGCAGTGGAACTCGAAGCTGGCGTCGAACTGCTGGAGATAGTTGTAGGGGCCGAAGACCACGTCACGGATGGTGAACGTCGACGTGGAGGACTGATCATCACAGTACCGGCCGTTCAGTCTCACCCGCATCCAGATGTAGGACGACTGGCTGACGTAGGTCCCCGGCGCCATCTTCTCGCCGAAGGTCGTGTTGAAGTCCACCTCCACGGAGCCGGCCGAGCCGTAGCCGGTCACAGCCAGGTAGCTGAACTCCTGGTCGACATGGGTGTACAACTGGTCGCCCTGCTCGGTCGAGAACGAGTACGAGCCGCCCTGCCCGAGATACTCACCGGGGTCGCTGGCGAGCGTCAGCGTGCCGGATTCCGCCGGCTGGGTCTCAAACGAGGCGACGGCCGGAGTGGACACCCCGCTGACGGCGGCGACAGTGGCCATGATCGGCACTAAGAACAGTCTCCTCCACCGCACGACAACCTCCTGATGGTTGCAACATCTCAGCAGCCCTGCGGGAGAGCACGCTAGTCCGGCACCCGCCAGCCGTTCCAGCTCAGTCGAGGAGTTCGGTGACCGTGCCGGCGCCGACCGTGCGCCCGCCTTCCCGGACGGCGAAGCCGAGCCCGGGGTCCATCGGCACCGGCCGGCCGAGCTCCACGGTCACCTCGACCCGGTCACCCGGCATGGCCAGCTCCACGCCGCCGCCCAGCTCCAGCGTGCCCACCACGTCGGTGGTCCGGAAGAAGAACTGCGGCCGGTAGTTGGTGACGAACGGCGTGTGCCGGCCGCCCTCCTCCGCGGTGAGCACGTACAGCGCCGCGCGGAACCGCTGGTACGGCCGGACGCTGCCCGGCTCGGCCACCACCTGGCCGCGCCGCACCTGCTCCCGGCGCACCCCGCGCAGCAGCAGCGCGGCGTTGTCCCCGGCCTCGGCCTGCGCCATCGCCTTGCCGAACGTCTGCACGCTGGTCACCACGCTGGACAGGCCCTCCCCGAGGCCGAGCACCTCGACCGGCTGGCCGGCCCGGATGACGCCCCGCTCGACCGCGCCGGTCACCACGGTGCCGCGCCCGGTGATGGACAGCACGTTCTCCACCGGCATCAGGAACGGCCGGTCGGTGTACCGCGGGGGCACCGGCACGTGCCGGTCCACCGCGTCCAGCAGCGCCTCCACCGACGCCACCCCGGCCGGGTCGCCGGCCAGCGCGGCGGCCGCGGACACCCGCACCACCGGCACCTCGTCGCCGGGGTAGCCGTGCCCGGCCAGCAGGTCGCGGACCTCCAGCTCCACCAGGTCCAGCAGCTCCGGGTCGTCCACCGCGTCCACCTTGGTCAGCGCGACCACGAGGTACGCCACCCCGAGCTGGCGGGCCAGCAGGACGTGCTCCCGGGTCTGCGGCATCGGCCCGTCGGTGGCCGCCACCACCAGGATCGCGCCGTCCAGCTGGGCCGCGCCGGTGATCATGTTCTTCACGTAGTCGGCGTGGCCCGGCATGTCCACGTGCGCGTAGTGCCGGGTGGCGGTGGCGTACTCCACGTGCGCGATGTTGATCGTGATGCCGCGGGCGATCTCCTCCGGCGCGTTGTCGATCCGGTCGAACGGGGTGAAGGTCGCCTGCCCGCGGTTGGCCAGCACCTTGGTGATCGCCGCGGTCAGTGTGGTCTTGCCATGGTCGACGTGCCCCATGGTGCCGATGTTCAGGTGCGGGCGGTCCCGCACGTACAGCTGCTTGGTCATCTGCGTGGTGTCCTCGACGTGAGCGGTCTCCCGGGGAAACCCGCGGCGGCTGCCCACCCTCCCCCGTGGGGTTTCCCGGGCAGCCGGGGGAGGGTCAGCGTCGGGCGCCGGCCAGGCACGCGAGGGCGGCCGTGGTCGCGCCCGGCAGGGCGATCCCTGCGGGCGGGCACGCGGCGGCCAGGACGGACACGCTGCCGATGGTGGGCCCTTCGGCCCGGCGGCTCAACCGAAATTCGCCGCACCGGACCGGATTGCCGCATCAGACCGAATCGGCGCACCGGGCCGAATTGCCGCACTGGGCCGAATTGCCGCACCGGGCCGAATTGCCGCACCGGGCCGAATCACCGCACCGGGGCCGGACAGCACGGCACCCCCCGCGGGAGCCGGTCCCGCGGGGGTGCCGCCGAGGTGCGTCAGGCGGGAGGTGCGTCAGGCGGTGAGCCGCTCGCCGGTCTCGGTGTGGAACACGTGCGTCTCGTCGGGGCGGATCCGCAGCGTGATGGTGTGGCCCATCTTCGGCGGGGTGCGTGGGTCGACCCGGGCGATCACGTCCACCTCGCCGTGGGTGGCGTCGCTGCCCTCCAGGGTGCCGTACAGGTAGGCGTCGGAGCCGAGCTCCTCCACCACGTGCGCGGTGACCGGGAACCC
>JBKOWA010000245.1:0-3808 GCA_046724155.1 Actinomycetota bacterium | reverse complement strand
CAGCGGGGGCGTCGTGCACCCGACGGGCGGCGTCACCGCGGTCGAGATGATGCACCGGGCCGAGATCGCCCTGCGGTGGGCCGCCGCCGACGGCGGCGGCCGGTGGCTCCGGTTCGATCCCGCGCGGCACGCCGACGACGTGGCGCGCTGGGCGCTCGCGGCGGCGCTGCCGGAGGCGTTGGAGCGCAGCGAGTTCACCCTGTACTACCAGCCGATCCACGGGCTGGCCGACCGCGCCGTGCACGGGGTGGAGGCCCTCGTCCGCTGGCGGCACCCCGAGCGTGGGCTGCTGGAGCCCCGCCAGTTCTTCGGCTTGGCCGAGGAGACCGGGCTGATCGTGCCGCTGGGACGGTGGGTCCTGGAGGAGGCGTGCCGCGAGGCCCGCCGGTGGCGCCGGCCGGGCTCCCCGTACGTCTCGGTCAACCTCGCCGGGCCGCAGATCCGCGAGTCGGGGCTGGTGGACGACGTGGCCAGGCTGCTGGCCACGACCGGCTTCGAGCCGTCACGGCTGCAGCTGGAGCTCACCGAGAGCGCCTGCGCGGGGGCGGGTGCCCCGATGGACACCATCGACGCGCTGGCCGGCATGGGCGTCCGGATCGCCCTCGACGACTTCGGCGCCGGCTGGGCCAACTACGCCAACCTGCGGGCGCTGCCGGCCTGCGAGGTCAAGCTGTCGGCCGCGTTCCTGGCCGGGCTGCGCTCCCCGCAGTACCCCGACCCGGTCGACGAGCTGTTGGTCACCAGCCTCATCGGCCTGGCGCACACCCTCGGGCTGACCGTTACCGCCCAGGGTGTGGAGACCGCAACGCAGGCCGACAGGCTGCACGCTTTCGGCTGCGACGCCGGCCAGGGCAGGCACTTCGGCCGCCCCGGCCCGCCGGCACGGTTCACCGAGCTGCTGGCCCGCGCCTGACCGCCACCGCCATCCCCGGTCCGATCCGCCGGCGGTACGTTCATCGCGGTACCCCGAGGTCGGGGCGGTCCTGACCCGGGCGGCCCTGACCCGAGCGGCCCTGACCCGAGCGGCCCTGACCCGAGCGGCCCTGACCCGAGCGGCCCTGACCCGAGCGGCCCTGACCCGAGCGGCCCTGACCCGAGCGGCCCTGACCACGACTACCCTGACCGCCGGCCGGTGGCTCATCCAGCTGCGCCAGCGGCTGCGGCGAGCAGGCCGACGGCCGTCCGGCCCGGGACCTGGCACCGAAGACCCCGATCCCGGCCGCGGGCCGCAGCCGGAGGTCGCTGAATGCCGCCGCGGGCACTTCTGGCACCCGAGCGAATGGATTCTGGCCAGCGGCACAAATGCCAGAACGCGGCCGCGGATAAACGATATTCGACTGGCCGTCACGTTTCGCACCGGCGGTCACCCGCATATTAGACCGGCTGGGTGACACTTAAGCGTGGCCGCGCCGTCGTGTCTTGTCGGCTTCTTCGGACGGCGGCTAAACTTTCGCCGTGACGACCCAAAGATTGGCTCGGCCTTCGGCGACCGGTGCCGAGGCGGGCGGACTTCCCATTCACCGGTGGCAGATTGCCGGCGTCAGCACCGCAGTCGGGCTGCTGTTCGTCGCATTCTGGTCGGCGAGTTTCGTCGACACCACGATCGGCGCCAACGTGGCCAGCACGGTGGTCGGCCACGACGCCAAGGCAGTCGGTATCGGCGGCACTATGGCGGGGCTGCTGTTCGCATTGGCGGCCGGCCTCGGCGGCACGTTCACCGCCTGCAACGTGGCCGCGTTCGGAGCCCTCGCGCCGATGGTGGCCGACGGTGCCAGCGCCGGCAGCCGGGTCAGGGCGGCGCTGCGCCCGCTCGGCTGGGTGGCGGTCGGAATGGTCCCGGTCGCGGTGGCCTACGGCGCGATCGGCGCGGTCCTGGGTGAGCACCTGCCGGCGCTGTCCACCGCCAAGTTCAGCGACGGCACGCCGGTGCGGCTGGTGCAGTCGGTGGTGGTGTTCGCGGTCATCGGGCTCGTTTTCATCTGGATGGGCCTGGCCGCGCTCAGGCTGGTCCCCGACCCGTTCCGGCGGCTGACCGAGCGGTGGCCGCAGACCCCGCTGGTGGTGGTCGGGGTGCTGATCGGCGCATTCCTGATCGGCCGGCCGTACCCGCTGTTCCGCAAGATGTTCGAGTACGCGGCGGCCAACGGCAATCCGCTCTACGGCGCGGCGACCTTCCTGCTGGTGGCCGTGGGCAACATCGCGCTGATGGCGGTGCTGTTCGTCGCGCTGGCCCTCGTCGCCGGCTCCCGGCTGGGCCGGTGGATCACCGCCAAGCCCGGTCGCGCCGCAGCGATCACCGGCGCCGCGCTGATCGTCGCCGGAGTGTTCACGTTCGCCTACTGGGGTCTGCGAGTCCCGTCGAGGTACGGCCACACCTGGTTCCCCTACTACCACTGGACCTGACCCCGGCCCGGCGCAACGCTGGCGCAACTTGTGGACGCGACACGCCCTTGTCGGGCGTGTGGCGTCCCCAAGTTTCGGGGGATCGGGCCCACCCAGGATGTGGTCAGCGGATGTTGGCGGGGGTGAGCTGGGCGATGGGTGTGTCGGTGATGTCCGACCAGGCTTGGATGGCGGCGGCGAGGGCGAGGGCACTGCCGTAGAGGACGTGCCGGCCACCTTGCCGGGCGATCAGGGTCTCCAGCGAGCCGAACGCCCGTCGCTTGCGGGCCAGGACCAGGATGTCGGTGGCGGCGCGTTCCCCGATCCAGTACCCGGCAGGCAGCCGGGTCCGCCCGCCGAGCCGCTCCGGGGCGTTGGGGTCGTGACCGGACAGCCAGTCGTCGAGAAGCCCGAGGGCAATGCCGATGCAGCCGGCGACCGTGGCGGTGGTGTTGTCCGGCGACTCGGGCTGGACCTGGTCGAGGATGGTGGCGGCCAGGGGGGTGTTGTTCTCGGCGACGGCCTCGACGACCAGCCGGAGCACGGTCGCGGCCAGCTCGCGGGCGTGGCCGACGGGGGTGAAGCGGGCCATGTTGTGCCGCTCGAGAGCGCGGCTGAACGCGGCTTGGAAAGTGTCGATATCGGGCACTTCGATGTTTTCGATGTTGTCGACGTCGATGCCCTCCTCGGCCAGTAAGGGCGCCAGCTCGCGGAGCATCTGTTGGGCGGTACCAGGGGTGAAGCGGATCTCGGGTGGGCCGGGTGCCGGCTCCGGGCCGCCCCGTCGCATGTCAGCCATCGGGCCATCCTGGCAGCACCATCAGCGCGGCCGTACTGCGCCCTCACCAGTGGGTACCCGAGCGAGCTGCCGTACATCAAGCGGTGCGGCCCCGGAGCGGCCGGCCATCACGGTGGGCAGCGGCCGATGGCTCAGCGGGCCTGAGGCAGCTTCGTCGAGCCGCGCTTGGTCCTCGGGGCCGAGGGCGGCGGGACCACCGGGCCGATGTCGCCGTCCGGTGCCTGGTCCAGGTCGATGACCACCGGGGCGTGGTCGCTGGGGCCGGTGCCCTTGCGGGCGTGCCGGTCCACCCAGGCCGCCCGGACCCGGCCGGCGACCGGGGCGGTAGCCAGCACCAGGTCGATGCGCATGCCGAGGTCCTGGTGGAACATCCCGGCCCGGTAGTCCCAGTAGGTGAACACCCGCTCGGCCGGCCACCGCTCGCGCACCACGTCGTGCAGGCCCAGCTTCAGCAGGTCGCCCAGCGCGGCGCGCTCCGGCGGGGTGACGTGGGTCTGGCCGACATAGGCGTCGGGGTCGAACACGTCGGCGTCGGCCGGCGCGATGTTCATGTCTCCGCACACGACTGCGGCGTCCGGCCCGGTGCCGACGACGTCCCGCAGCGCGGCCAGCCAGGCCAGCTTGTAG
>JBKOWA010000190.1:0-2148 GCA_046724155.1 Actinomycetota bacterium | reverse complement strand
TGGTGGACCGGCTGGTGACCGAGGGCCTGGTGGAGCGGGCGGCCTGCCCCAGCGACGCCCGGGGCACGTTCTCGGTGCTCACCCCGGCCGGGTTGCAGCGGCTGCGGGCGGCCGCGCCGACCCACCTGCGCGGCATCGCGGAGTACATCTCGGGGCCGCTCACCGACCAGGAGCTGGACACCCTGCGCGGGCTGCTTGGCAAGCTGCTGGCGGCGGCAGGGGCCGACGGCTCGGCGCCGGCCGGCGGCAGCGGCCCCGCCGAGGGGCTGGTCGCCGGCCGGGCGTGACCCTGGCTGACCGGGCGTGAGCGGCCTGGCGTCGGGGCCGCCGGCTACTGGTTGCGGATGTCCAGCCCGCCGAGGACCAGGAACGCCCGGACCAGCACGGTGGGGGCGTGCGGCCCCACGGCCGACTCGTCGACGCGCACCCGCCGGCTGCCGAGCAGGCTGAAGCCCGTCACCTCCACCCGGATGCCGCGGGGCACCCGCACGGTCACCCCGCCGAGCACCGTGATGGCCTGCACCTGCACCACCGAGGCGGCCAGCTGGGCCTCCCGCAGGTCCAGGTCGACCCCGCCCAGGACAGTCACACAGATCGTCCGCTCCGGCACCCGCCAGCGGCCGCGCCGGGTCAGGCCGCCGATCAGCGACACCCACCACTGCGGGCGGGCCGGGACGTGCACCGCCGGGCCCACCAGGGGCGTGGGTGCCGGTGGGGGCACCGGCACCGGGGCGGCACCGGGCTGGCTCGCCGGCAGGTCGGCGACCAGCCGGTCCAGCTCGCCGCGGGTCTTGGCGGCGTAGGCGGCGTCCACCCGCTGGGAGAACTCCTCCAGGCTGAGCTGCCCGGCACCGACCGCGTCGTTGAGCAGCGTCGCCACCGCTTCCCGCTCCGCGTCGGACGCCCGCATCTCCGGTGCGCCGATCTCCGGCCGGCCAGGTTCTTCGGTCATACCATGCATCCTGCCGCAGGGCGGCCGCCGGACCAGCCCAGGCCAACCGAGGGGGCGACTCGGCCGGCCGCCGATTCAGGTCAGCTGGCGGACCAGGTCAGCTGGCGGACCAGGTCAGCCGCCGGATCAGCCGGTCAGGTCCCGCTCGTCGGCGCGCCCGGCCTCGGCCAGCCGGGACATCTCCGAACGCAGGAAGTCCCGGGTGGCCACGTCGCCCAGCGCGATCCGGATGGCGGCGATCTCCCGGGCCAGGTACTCCATGTCGGCCTTGGTCCTGGTGTTCTGGGTGCGGTCCTCGTCCAGCGCCACCCGGTCCCGGTCGGCCTGTCGGTTCTGCGCCAGCAGGATCAGCGGCGCGGCGTAGGACGCCTGCAGCGACAGGATCAGGGTCAGGAAGATGAACGGGTACTCGTCCCAGCGCAGACCGCGCGGGGCGAAGGTGTTCCAGCCCACCCAGACCAGGACGAAAGTGGTCATATAGCCCAGGAACCGGGCGGTGCCCAGGAACCGGGCGAACCGCTCGGACAGCGTGCCGAACGCCTCCGGGTCCCAGCGCGGGAGCCACCGGCGGCGGAGGTCCCGGGGCTGGTCCAGCCGCGGTTCGGGTACGGTCCGCCGCACCGCACCGAGCTGGCTCGCGGTGTTCACTGCTCGCCTCCGCGCTCGCTCAGCGGTCTAGCCATGCGCGGTCTCCCGCCAGTTCTCGGGCAGCGACGCGTCCAGGATGTCGTCCACGCTGACCGCACCGACCAGCCGGTCGGTGTCGTCCACCACCGGGCAGGCGACCAGGTTGTAGGTGGCCAGGTGCCTGGTCAGGTCGGCGATCGGGGTGTCCGGGCGCACCGGGTCGATGTCGTCGTCGGTGACCGCGCCGACCAGGTCGGACGGCGGCTCGCGGAGCAGCCGCTGGAAGTGTGCGATGCCCAGGTAGCGCCCGGTCGGGGTGGCCGACGGGGGCCGGCACACGTACACCTGGCTGGCCAGCGCCGGGGTGAGCTTGGGGTCCCGGACCCGGGCCAGCGCCTCGGCGATAGTGGCGTCCGGCGGCAGGATCACCGGCTCGGAGGTCATCAGGCTGCCGGCGGTGCCCTCGGCGTACATCATCAGCCGGCGCACCGGGGCCGCCTCGGCCGGCTCCATCAGCGTCAGCAGCCGTTCCCGATCCTCCGGCGGTAGCTCGGCCAGCAGATCGGCCG
>JBKOWA010000215.1:0-3556 GCA_046724155.1 Actinomycetota bacterium | reverse complement strand
GGCCGAGGCGGCCGAGCAGAGCTGCCCCCCGGATCGGTACGCGGGGGCGCACCTGGCCGCCCTGCGCGCCGCCGCCGCGGTGCTCGCGGCACGCTCCGAGCCGCCGGGCGCGGTGATCCGCCGCCGCCCGACCAGCGCCTGGGTGCTGCTGCGCTCGATGGCTCCCGAGCTGGCCGAGTGGGCGTCCTTCTTCGCGGCCGGCGCCCGCAAGCGCGCCGCCGCAGAGACCGGTGCGCCGGGATCGGTGACCGCCGAGGAGGCGGAAGACCTGGTGCGTTCCGTGGAGACCTTCCTGGCGGTGGTGGAGACCACGCTGGGCCTTCCGGTCCGGCCGACGCTGCGGGTGGCCCAGGCAGGCTAACGGGCGGCCGGCTTGTTACCGTCACCTCGACGAGCCGGTCTGGCAGTGAGGGGTGCCCGTGGTGGACCGCTTGCGCACATCCGCCGCGCCCCGTGCTGCCGTGGTGTGGTCGGTGCTGCGAGCCGAGGTGGAACGCCGGGCCGGCAGCACCGATGTGCACGGGCTGACCGCCCTCGATGTCGGAGGCGGCAGCGGAGTATTTGCCGTCCCGCTGGCCGAGATGGGCCTGCGGGTCACCGTGGTGGACGTCAGCGCCGACGCGCTCGCCACCCTGCAGCGGCGGGCCGCCGAAGCAGGGGTGGCCGCGCGGATCACCGCTGTGCAGGGCGACGCAGACCGGTTGTCCGAGGTCGCGCCGGCCGGGGCGTACGACCTGGTGGTCTGCCACAGCGTGCTGGAGGTGGTGGACGATGCGCCGGCCGTGACGGCCACCGTCGCGGCGGCGCTGCGCCCGGGCGGCTGCGCCAGCGTGCTGGTCGCCAATCGGGCGGCCGCCGTGCTGGCCCGCGCGCTGGGCGGCCACCTGTCCGAGGCGCACCGGGCGCTGACCGACCCCGAGGGGCGGTGGAGCGCGGGTGACGGGGTGCGGCGCCGGTTCGACTCCGACTCGCTGAGCCTGTTGCTGGCGTCGGCCGGTCTGGCGGTGGAGCAGCTGCAGGGCGTACGGGTAGTGACCGATCTGATCCCCGGCACGGTGTTGGACGGCATGCCCGGGGCTGGGGAGGCACTGCATGACCTGGAGCTGGCCCTGTCGGTGCTCACGCCGTACCGGGACATCGCCAGCCAGCTGCACGCCCTGGCCCGCCGTACCGGCTGACGTCCCCATCAGGGCGACGGCTGGGGAGTGCTGCGGGCGCGGTTTCTGTCGGTGGTGCAGCCTAGGCTGCGACTACCGCGCCGACCGGGCCGACGCCGGCTGCGGCCGGTGCTCGGACGTCGTCCGCGGGTGCGACCGGGAGGTGCGATGGGACGTAGCGGCCAGCTGCCGCGGACCGGGCCGGTGGGTCCGCCCGGCGACGACTCCGGCTGCACCGTGCTGCACGTGGACATGGACGCCTTCTACGCCAGCGTTGAGCTGCGCCGGCACCCGGAGCTGGCCGGCCGGCCGTTGATCGTTGGCGGTGTTGGCAACCGCGGGGTGGTGTGCTCGGCCAACTACGCCGCCCGGGATTTCGGGGTGCGCAGCGCGATGCCGATGAGCCGGGCCCGCCGGCTGTGCCCCGAGGCGGCGGTGCTGCCGCCGGATATGGCGACCTACGCCGCGGTGTCCCGCGGGGTGATGGAGATATTCCGGTCCGTCACCCCGCTGGTGGAGCCCCGGTCGCTGGACGAGGCGTTCCTGGACGTGGCGGGTGCGGTCCGGCGGCTGGGCCGGCCGGCGAGCATCGGCGAGCTGGTCCGCCGGCGGGTGGCCGCCGAGCACGGCATCACCTGCTCGGTCGGCGTGGCCCCGTCGAAGTTCCTGGCCAAGCTGGCGTCCGCCCGCTGCAAGCCGGACGGGCTGCTCGTCGTGCCGGCCCGCGGCGTGCTCGAGTTCCTGCACCCGTTGCCGATCGGGGCGCTGTGGGGCGTGGGGGAGCGCACGGCGGAGCAGCTGCGGCGGCTGGGCCTGCGCACCGTGGGCGAGGTGGCGCGGACGCCCTGCACGGCGCTGCAGCACGCGGTCGGCCAGGCGGTCGGCGCCAGCCTGCACCAGCTGGCCTGGGGCCGCGACGACGGCCGGGTCACCCCGGACGAGCCGGACCGGTCGGTGGGTGCCGAGGAGACCTTCGACGTCGACGTCGCCGACCAACGGGTGATCCACCGCGAGCTGCTCCGGCTGTCGGACCGGGTGGCCGCCCGGCTGCGGGCCGCGGGCCAGGTCGGCCGGACGGTGAGCATCAAGGTGCGGTTCGCCGACTTCAGCACGCTCACCCGGGCGCGCACCCTGCCGGCCCCCACCGACGGCGGCCGCGAGCTGTACGAGACCGCCCGGCAGCTCTACCAGGCGCTGGGTGCGGAGGGTGCGCTGATCCGGTTGGTCGGGGTCCGGGTGGAAGGGCTGCTCGCCGCCGAGGGGGCACCGCGGCAGCTCCAGCTCGGCGCCCGGGAGCGCGGCTGGCGGGAGGCCGACCGGGCGGTGGACCGGGCAGTGCAGCGGTTCGGGCCGGGCGCTGTCCGGCCGGCCACCCTCGTCCCCGCGGACGACCTGGTGCGGCAGGCGCCGGGCGTGCGGCGCAACGACCTGATCGGCCCGCTCGGCGCCGCCGGTGGCTGAACCACCCTGGCCGCCGGTGGCTGACCCCCTGACGGTGCCACTCCCGAGCTGGCCACCCGCCGGGCGGTCCCGACCCCGGACAGTCCTGACAACCTCGAAAGTCCTGACAACCCGGGGCGGTACAGCGGTGCGGGGACGCCGCGGGCCGCCCTGCAGGGCGGCCCGGCACGGTGCGGCGCTGTCTCCGCGCGGCGACGTCTACCGTTCGTCGAAGCGGCGACGGAAGCGCTCCTCCATCCGCCGCAGGAAGGATGAACGCTGCTTGCGTGACCGGGCCTTCGGCGGAGAGGTGCTGCCGACCACCCGCAGGTCCGGCTTGCCGAACAGCCGCTTGGACTGGGAGATCGCGTACACCACCGAGAAGAACATGACCAGGAACCCGATCACGGCCAGCGGCACGGACACCGCGACACCGGCCAACAGCGCACCGATTCCCAGTAGGAACCCGATCACCGACCAGACGATGCGACGCCGCGCGTGCGTGCGTAGGTTGGTTGAGCTCACCGTCGAGGCAAACTTCGGGTCCTCGGCGTACAGGGCACGCTCGATCTGCTCGAGCAGGCGCTGCTCATGCTCAGAGAGCGGCACGGCGCTCCTCCCGGCGGTGCGCCCGCTGCGAGTCTTGCTCGCCGCGGAAGAGGTGGGACATCGGACGGTCGGGACCCGGCCGTCCCCATTGAGGATACGA
This sequence comes from Actinomycetota bacterium, assembly GCA_046724155.1. Classification (GTDB taxonomy): domain Bacteria; phylum Actinomycetota; class Actinomycetes; order Mycobacteriales; family JACQDL01; genus JBKOWA01. Next base: position 250 of record JBKOWA010000215.1, on the reverse strand, counting down.
GCCCAGTGCCACCCGGGAAAGGCGAACCGAGCTTCCCGCAAGCCGGCCTCGAACTAGTTTTCGTTCCAGATCGGTCGATACCCCTCGAAATGTGACACTCATCTCCGGACTGTCCGGCGGCGGGGGCGCACCGCCCGCCGCAGGTCGGCGCCCAGCCGGTCGAGCCGCGCGCTGACCTGGTCGTTGCGCCGGGCCACCACACGCCGGGCTCCGCGCAGCACCGACGGCGGGAGCAGCGCCGCCTGCATGC
>JBKOWA010000178.1:0-4063 GCA_046724155.1 Actinomycetota bacterium | reverse complement strand
GTGAGCCGCATCCCCCTCGACAACACCAGCAGCAAGATCGACCACTTCATCCCCGGCCTGGCCGTCAACAAGGCCACCTCCGGATCGACCGCGCAGCTCGGTCTGACCTACTACTTCTACCCGCCCTCGAGCACGCAGCTCAGCGTCGGCGTGAGCACCTCCGGCGACGCCGGCACCACCTGGAGCACCCCACAGACGATCATCAGCGGGATGACCTCGACCTGGGCCGCCACCACCAGCCAGGGCCGCATGGTCGGCGACTACATCTCCACCTCCTACGGCTCGGACAACCTGGCCCACGGCATCTTCGGCGCCGCCAACACCCCGACCACCGGCGCCTCCACCTCGTGCAGCACCACCGCCCTGGACAACTGCGTGGCCCCGACCGACACCTTCACCCCGGGCCTCGCCTCGGGCTCACTGTCATCGGCCGACGATCCCGTCCTGTTCGGCGGCAACGGCGGCACCGGCGCCGCCAGCCTGTGGAACGTGGTCGACAACAACGGCATCAAGCACCGCGACTGACTGACCACCTCATCCATCAGTCGGTGACGACACCCGTGGGGTGGGGCCAGCCAAGACCACGGCCCCACCTCCCGGCCGCAGACCACCCCGGACCTCAGTTTGCCGTCTGTTCCTGATCCTGGGTCAGCGGCACTGGGCCACCTCCGCAACCTCGCCCGCACCGGCTCACCGCCACAGGGAGCCGGACAGCCCCAACCCCGAACGATCTACCAGACAGCCGCTAGGACTCGGCCAGCCACGCCAGGAAACGGCCCCGTGACCAGCAGCGGCCGACGGCCTCGGCGTGCAGAGCCGACCGGTCGAACACCGCCAGGCCGATGATGCTGTGGCCGGAGGCGCGGCGGTCGCCGAGTGTCGGTACCGTCGGCGCGACTCCGACCCCCTCCGCTGACACCCACGCCACCGTCCGGCCGGCCGCCGCTTCGCCGAGGCGGTGCAGGAAGCGCAAGCGGCTCTCGAGCGGGAAGCGCGACAGCGCCCACGTCGAGGTGACGACAGGCAGTGCGTCGGCGGGCACCCGGGCGAAGGCGTCGGGCATCATCTCGACGGCGTCACCGTGCAGCAGCAGCGGAGGGGCCGTCGCCGCCAACGTCATCTCCGCTTCGAGCCTGGCGACCCGCTCCGGCTGGTCCGGCCACAGGCAGGCGCGCAACCATCGGGCGTCATCCGCGTCGGTCACGTCGAGCGGATCGAGGTCGACGCCGACCCGGGCGACGATCTCAGGCATCGCCCGCGTCGGGACGGGCCGGTCTCCCACGATCGAGGCCGACATCTGCACACCAGATGACGGGTCGCCCAGCGACTGTCCGTTGCTGTACGTGATGCCAACGCGATCGACATTGAGATTGAGCCCAGCCGAACAGCCCACGTCGATCAGCCCAACCGCATCCGCGCCCACCCGGCGCGCCGCCTCGGCAACGGCCGGATACAGCACGGCGCAGCGTCCGGTCTGGTCGGTCCGCGTCCGCCGGCGCACGGCGATGGCCACGACCGAGTCGGTCATCCGCAGCAGCGTGTCGATCGCCGCGCCAGCGGCAGCGTCGCCGTCCGCAGCGGCGTAGGCCGCGGCAAGCGCCGGGGCGCGGCCGGCGAGGGCGAGGTCGTGCAGCGCGGCGAGGATCACCGTGGGGTGCCGCTTGCGCGCCGGCGCCGCCTCGATGGCGTGCAGCGCCTCGTCCGACTCACTCAGGGCGATGGCGACGCGCTCGTACAGCGGCGATGGCTCGGCGGCGTAGACCTCACCGAAGTGTCGGTACAGCTGGGCGAGTGTGCGGGCCCTACCCACGGTACGGCGCTTCCTGCGATCGGCCTTGGCAACCCGACGATTGTAGCCATGGATCGGGTGCTGCTGGTGGCTGCTGATGAGCCGTTTCAGCCTCGATCCGGTCCGTGGCAGGGCCAGGACGGCGACGCAGGTGCTGGCCCGGCGGGTCAAGCAGGGGTGTCGAGGCGATCGTTGTCGGCGGCGAGCAACCTGTCCCGGTCCACCGACGCAGCTTCCCGTCACGGTCTGACATGGACGAACGGAACCCACGCTACGGTCGCGGCAGACAACGTCGACGAACAGACCGTAACCAACCGGATCACCGCTGCGACCCGGCTTCGTTGTGCCCTGGTGCTTCGTTCATGGTCCGATGTGGACGTAGGGTGCCCAGATCGACGGGTGGTCGGGGAACTGCCTGCGCAGGGTGCGCACGACTGCGGCGAGGGCGTGCGCGGCCCGGGACGGGGCGAAGCGGCCGTCCGCCGTGAGCGCCTCGTAGACCTGGCGGGCGGTGGAGCGGGCGCGGGTGTCGCCGACCGGCCACAGCGTGGCGATCACCTGGCGGAAGCCGGCGTATTGCAGGGCGGCGGCCAGGTGCAGCGCCTCGTCGTGCAGTTCGACGCCGCCGAGCGCGGTCTGGCAGGCCGACAGGTAGGCGCCTTCGGCGTGGTAGTGCCCGCGTATGGTGAGGTCCGTGACGCGTAGCCGGCCGTCGGGTAGGACGAGCGCGCCCAGCGCCGGGTCGGCCAGGTTCTGCTCGCCGTGGCAGGCGAGGTGTGCCCAGGTGTGGGTTTGCAGGGCGTGGCGGACCTGGGCGACGGTGGCGGCCGGGCCGTCGAGCCGGGTGAGCGGGACGGCGGGTGGCAGCAGGGCGGCGAGGTCGTCGACCTCCCGGAGTGCGTGGGCCAGCCGGGGCTGGCCGGGTACCTCGGGTGCGGCGACCGCGGCGACCGTGGGCTCCGGGTCCGGGGTGTGGGTGCGGAGCAGCGCACCCAGCGTCGGGGTGTAGGAGCAGACGACGCGGTCGGGCGCCGACCCTGCGGCGTGCAGGGGCAGGTACGTCAGCGGGCCGGTCGGGCACCACCACACCCGCTCGACCGGCCCGAGCTCGGCCAGCACCGGGTCGGTGACCGCGTCGCCCAGCCAGCGCAGCACCCTCATGATGCCGGCCTCGGCGTCCTGCCGTGCCGTTCTGCCGTTCTCGTCGGGGTCGGTGAGCACGGTCAGGGCGGTGAAGTACGCCTCGACGGTGTCGGCGAGCTCGTCCAGGTCCAGACCGGCCAGCGGGAACGACCGCAGGCCACCGCCGCCGGCCAGCACCGCGTGGCACCCCAGGCGGCTGACCGTGACCACCACGGCGGCACCCGGCAGCTCGGCGTTCCGCAGCCGAGCGGCGATCCGCGGGGGAGCGCCGAACAGTTCCGCGAGCTCCGGCTCGGGCCGCCGGCGGACCTCCGCGACCGCGGCCTCCCACTCGGCGGCGGCAGCGATCCGCGTCTCGTCGGAGCCGCCCAGGCCAAGGCTGCTCTCGGTATCGGAGCCGTCCTGGACGTCAGGGCGGTCCAGCACCGTGCGGGCGTGCTCGAGCCGGGCGGCGAGCTCCGGCGCCTGCGTGCGGAGCACGTCGAGGTCGGTGGCTGTCTCCAGGCGCTGGTTCCACAGCACTGCCCGGCCCCGCTCCAGCAGGTCGAGCGCGAGCTCGGGATCGTCCAGCAGCAGCGCGGTGGCCGCCGCGTCGGCGGCCACCCACCGGGCCTGCCGCAGCGGATGCTCGCGGACGGCGCTGCCACCTCCGCGCCAGACCGCCGCCGGCAGCAGGGCGACCGCTGCCGCGTAGCCGTTCCGGGCTTGGGCCATCCGGCCGGTGTCGCTGGCCAGCCGGGCCCAGGTCTCGGCCGCGGTGAGGCGGCGCCCGGCGGGAGCGGTGGGCAGCTCCGCGGCCGCGCGCAGGAACCGCAGCGCCTCATCGAGGTCACGCTCGTCGCCGTCGCGGACGTACCGGTCGCGCTGGCTGCCGGCCAGGTTGGACAGTACGGAGGCGTACTCGGGGTGGGCGGGAGCGGTCAGCTCCGCCGCGTCGCGGTGCAGGCGCAGTGCCTCCTCAAGGTCGGCCCGGTCTCCGGTGGACCAGGCGCGGGCCCGCAGCGAGTTGCCGAGGTCGGAGGTCCAGGGGCCGCGCCTCGGCTGGTCGGGCGGGCACCGCACCACGACCTGGCGGCGTACCGTCACGGCCTCGGTGAGGTCGGCGGCGGTGTCCTGGCGCATGGCCAGCGC
>JBKOWA010000504.1:0-3619 GCA_046724155.1 Actinomycetota bacterium | reverse complement strand
GCGAGCGACCGCGCCGGCCCGCGGTCAGCTCGAGCCGGCCCCGGACACCAGGCCCGTGATGCCGCGCTGCCAGTCCCGGCGCTCCCGCCGGGACGTGCGGACCAGCCGCAGCAGGGCCGGCGGCGGCACCACGAGCACCGGGCAGGCGGCGTGCCGGATGCAGTAGCTGTCGGTGCCGGACCGCCGCAGCCAGCCCAGCCCGCGGACGACCTTTGCGCCGACCACAATCAGGTCGCCCGGGTCGCTGGAGAGGTAGACCAGGGCGCGCCCAGGCGAGACGTACTCGACCACGCTCTGGATCACCTCGAGGTCGGTCGGCGGGCTGCCCAACGCCTCGGCCACGCTCTGCTCGATGACCTGGTAGCCGGCGCTCTCCGCCACCAGCCAGCCCTCGGCTCCGACGGCGTTCTCCAGGGCGTGCGCCACGACCAGCGGGCACTGCCGCCGCCGGGCCTCGGCCACCGCGACCCGCAGCGCCTCCAGGCTGCCGCACGAACCATCAACCCCGACGATGACACGCGGTCCGGTACTCATGGCCTGGCTCATGGCCTGCTCCCCCAGCGGAAAACCCCGGCTGACCCGTTCTAGCACACCTTTTGCCGGCCGGACCGCTGCAGAGGCGACGGTCTCGGCCGGCCGGGACCTTCGGCGCCGGACACCGGTGACCTCCGCGGGCGGCGGGCGCCCCGGACGGCTCTTAACGTGAGGTCGGGACGAGGAGGGGAGGCGTGATGCGAGCACGGGAGATCATGACCCGGTCGGTGGTCACAGTGCGCGCCGGCGACCCGGCCAAGCAGGCCGCCGGGCTGCTCGCCGAGCACCGGATCACCGCGATGCCGGTGCTGGACGAGACCGGGCGCCTGGTCGGCATGGTGAGCGAGGCCGACCTGCTGGCCCACCGGGTGGCGCACGACCCGCGCAGCCACCTGTGGCGGGACGAGCAGCCGCAGCCCGACCCGGCGCACACCGTCGGCGAGGTGATGACCCGCACCGTGGTCAGCCTCGGGCCGGACGCCGACACCGCGAGCCTCGCCGAGGTGATGCTGGACCGGGACCTGCGCAGCATCCCGATCGTCGACGGCGGCAGCGTGGTCGGCATCGTCAGCCGCCGTGACCTGCTGCGCACGCTGGTCAGGTCTCCAGCACCTCGCTGATCGGCCGGCGCGGCGCGCGGGGAGGTTGCTCGAGCGGGTACCCCACCCGCAGCAGCACCTGCGGCTGCCCGGGCAGCGCCAGCCCCTCGACCAGCACCTCCCGGGCATTGGCCAGCTCGAGGGCCTGGGTCAGCAGCGAGCCGGCCAGGCCCCGGCTGGTCGCGTGCAGCAGCACCCGCATCAGCGCCCGACCGGCCTCCAGCCACTCCCGGACCCCGTCCTGTGCGGTGCCGAGGACCAGGAACACGTCGTGCTGGAACGCCTCGTCATCCACCGATGGCTCGTTGTAGAGGCCCCAGGGCAGGCCGCTCTCCGGGTACGGCTCCTCGCCCACCGCGGCCAGCGGGATCCCGTCGCCGCGGCGGCGCCCGCCCCGCCTGGTCCAGCCGGCCAGCTCCGCCCGGTAGGCCGGGTTGCCGAGCAGCTCGCCGGCCGCCTGCGCGGCGACCTCGCCGAGCAGCCAGCGCTGCTCCGGCCCGGTCACCTGGCGGCACCAGACCGGGCCGGGCCGAGCCGCCTGCCGGAGCTCCGCCACCAGCGAGCCGGCCACCGGGAAGTGAGCGAACGGCCGGCGGTGCATCCGGCGGCGGCGCACCGCCGCGTACCAGGCTTCCGCCTGCCGGTCGGCCTGCTGTGCCGGCCCGCGGCGGACTGTGGCAAGGTGGTCCGGATCGCCCGGATCGGGCTGCAGGGTGACCTCGGCCGCGTACCCGAGATGACCCATCGCCAGCCCGAGGCACTCGAGCGCGGCGCCGCAGGAGATCACCGCCTCCCGCCCGGCCGGGTCGACCACCGGCAGCGTACGGGACCGGTCCAGGTGCAGCCGGACCTCGTCGCCGGCCACCGCGAACCGCCAGGGCTGGGAGTTGTGCACGCTCGGCGCCGCCGTCGCGGCGGCCAGCAGGGTGGCAACCTCTGCGTCCTGGAGCAGCCCTTCCGGCGGGCTCGCTGGTCGTTCAGAGGTTGCCATCACGGCCTCCTGCCGGCTGTTCCGCGCCGTCGCGCTGCAGCCGCTGGGCGGCGTACACGGCGGCCTCGGTGCGGCGTTCCATGCCCAGCTTGCGGAGCAGGCCGGACACATAGTTCTTCACGGTCTTCTCGGCCAGGTACATCCGCTCGGCGATCTGCCGGTTGGTCAGGCCCTCGGCGATCAGCGCGAGGATCTTGCGCTCCTGCTCCGACAGCGCGGCGTACCGCGGGTCCTCCTGCTCCGGGCCCCGGCGCAGCCGCTCCAGCACCTTCGCGGTCACCTTCGGGTCCAGCAGCGACTCGCCGGCGGCCAGCCGGCGGATGGCGTCCACCAGATTGGTCCCGGTGACCTGCTTGAGCAGGTAGCCGGAGGCCCCGGCCATGATCGCCTCGAACAGTGCCTCGTCGTCGGAGTACGAGGTGAGCATCAGGCAGGCCGGCGGCGGCTCGACCGTGGACCGGATGTCCCGGCACACGGTGACCCCGTCGCCATCGGGCAACCGCACGTCGAGGACCGCGACGTCCGGCCGCAGCGCCGGGATGCGGGCCATGGCCTGGGCGACGTTCGCCCCTTCGCCCACCACCTCGATGTCCGGCTCCGCGCCCAGCAGCATGCCGAGGCCGCGCCGGACCACCTCGTGGTCGTCGAGCAGGAACACCCGGATCATCGCGGCCCGCCTCCCTGTGCCGTCACCGCCGGTACCGCCGCGGTAGCTGGTACCACTATGACCGGACAGGATGCCCGCAGCACGGCCACCTGGCTGAGCGACCCGCCGATACCCGCCGCCCGGTGCAGGGCGGGCTGGGCCGCGGGGGTCGGGGCGACGCCGACCGCCACGGCATACTGCGGGTCGTCCTCGGGAATCATGACGCCAGGGTCACCGTGGCCGTTGCGGCGCAGTTAGGGACCAAGGTCCCGGAGCCTCCGGGCCAAGGCCACCAGCTCGGGGACCTTCCTGCTCTCGCCGTGCCGCCGACCGGGAGGAGATCGTCGGAGCTGCGTGCTCGCGGATGAGGGGACCATGCGGTGAACAACGACAGCCACCACGCCAACGGGCTGGAGGTGGCCAACGGGCTGGAGGTGCTCGACCCCGCCGAGTGCCGGCGGCTGCTCGCGTCGGTCCCGATCGGCCGCATCGTCTTCACCGACCAGGCGTTGCCGGCCGTGCAGCCGGTGAACTTCCTGGTCCACGACGGCGCCATCATCGTGCGCACCGGTGAGGGCTCCAAGCTGGCCGCCGCCTCCCGCGACGCGGTGGTCGCATTCGAGGTGGACCAGATCGACTCCGAGTACCACACCGGCTGGAGCGTGGTCGTCGTCGGCCACGCGCACGAGGTCACCGACCCGGCCGCCCGGCGCGAGCTGCTCGGCCTGCCGCTGCGGCCCTGGGCGTCCGGCATCCGGGACCACGTCATCCGGATCCCGATCAAGGTGATCTACGGCCGCCGGATCGCCCCGCCGAGCCAGCTGTGCACCGCGGTGAACGACTGAAGGT
>JBKOWA010000412.1:0-1517 GCA_046724155.1 Actinomycetota bacterium | reverse complement strand
CTGCAGGACGGCGAGCCGTACCTGGCCGGCACCGCGAAGCCGGCCAGGGCGCTGCTGTCGGCGGCCACCGCGGCCGAGATCGGCGCCGCCCAGGGCGACCCGGTCACGGTGTCCACCGACCACGGCGGGATCGTCCTGCCGCTGGCCGTCGTGGACATGGCCGACCGGGTGGTATGGCTGCCGGCCAACGCCGCCGGGTTCGGCGTGCACCGCAACCTCGGCGTCACCGCCGGCGCCGTGGTCGGCATCAGCGTGGGAGGTGGGACGGCATGATCGTCGCGACGGCACGCACCCTGGGCGCGGCCAGCCTCGCTGACGCGCCGCCGCTGGACAAGTTCGGCACCGAGCCGCTGTGGCTGATCATCATCAAGGCGCTCGGCGTGTTCGTCTTCCTGATGGTGATGGTGCTGTTCGGCGTGGTGTTCGAGCGCAAGGTCGTCGGCTACATGCAGAACCGGATCGGGCCGAACCGGGTCGGCCCGTGGGGCGTGCTGCAGAGCCTGGCCGACGGCCTGAAGCTGGCGTTCAAGGAAGACATCATGCCGGCCATGGTGGACAAGCCGGTCTACATCCTGGCGCCGATCATGACCGCGATCCCGGCGTTCCTCGCGTTCTCGGTCATCCCGATGGGCCCGGAGGTGAGCATCTTCGGGCACATCACCCCGCTGCAGCTCACCGACATGCCGGTCGGCGCCCTGATCGTGTTCGCCTGCTCCTCGCTCGGGGTGTACGGCATCGTGCTCGCCGGCTGGGCGTCCAACTCGACGTACCCGCTGCTCGGCGGGCTGCGCAGCGCCGCGCAGATGGTCAGCTACGAGATCGCGATGGGGCTGTCCATCGTGGCGGTGTTCCTGTACGCCGGCACGATGTCCACCTCGCAGATCGTGCAGGCGCAGGCGGGCAACCCGTGGTACGTGCTGCTGCTGCCGGTGTCGTTCATCATCTACGTGATCGCGGTGGTCGGCGAGACCAACCGGGCCCCGTTCGACCTGCCCGAGGCGGAGTCCGAGCTGGTGGCCGGCTACATGACCGAGTACACCTCGCTGAAGTTCGCGATGTACATGCTCAGCGAGTACGTGGCCGTGGTGACGGTGTCCGCCTTCGCCGCGACGATGTTCCTGGGCGGGTACCGGGCGCCCTGGCCGATCACCACGTTCTGGGAGGGCGCGAACACCGGCTGGTGGCCGCTGCTGTGGTTCACCGGCAAGGTGATCTTCGGCATCTTCCTGTTCACCTGGCTGCGCGGCACCCTGCCCCGGCTGCGGTACGACCAGTTCATGCACCTCGGCTGGAAGGTGCTCATCCCGGTCAACCTGGCCTGGATCCTGCTGGTCGGCTACGTGCACACGGCCCGGAACGAGGGCACCGAGCTGAAGGACATGCTGGTGTGGATCGGCATCCCGGCGGCGGCGGCCCTGCTGGTGGCGTCCTTCTGGCCGCAGCGCAGGGCGGCGCCCGAGCCGGAGCGGGCGGCCGCGGCCGGTGAGCCGCCGGCGTTCCCGGTCCCGCCGATGGAC
>JBKOWA010000273.1:0-2374 GCA_046724155.1 Actinomycetota bacterium | reverse complement strand
GAGGCATACTGCCGTGGGCGGATGATGTCCGCGTGGAAGAGCTGCAGGTTCGCCCGCCGATGCCCGTCGAGCTGCCGCCGCTGCACCGGATGCTGGCCGAGTCCTGGGGTGGGCCGACGGCGGTGGCCCAGGGCGTGGTGTACCGGCTGGCCGACCTGCCCGCCCTGGTGGCCGTCCATGGTGAACAGATCTGGGGTGCGGTAACCCTGGACGTGGCCGGCAGCGCCTGCCAGCTGGTGTCGGTGAACGCGTTCCGGCCGCGGCATGGCGTCGGCACCGCGCTGATCGAGCACGCCGCCCGGCAGGCCGCCGCCGACGGCTGCGGCACGCTGTGGTGCACCACCACCAACGACAACCTGGACGCGCTGCGGTTCTACCAGCGGCGCGGATTCCGGCTGGTCCGGATCCGCCCCGGGGCGGTGGACGCGGCCCGGCTGGTCAAACCGCAGATCCCCAGCATCGGCGAGTACGGCATCCCGTTGCGCGACGAGCTGGACCTGGAACGGACGCTGTGACCCGCGTCGCCGTCCGCACCTGGGAGCGCACTGAACAACTCCCTTGGAGATCAACTAGCAAGTCCCTGACCTGGACGTTTCTAGTTGATCCTAGGCTGAGATCAGGGCTGTTCAGTGGCCTCCTAGGCGGCGAACCGAGACCTCGAGACCAGACCGGCCGATCTCGCGACTGCTCGGGGTGAGGTGTCGGCCCCGGTCGGCTCAGGGTGTCGGTGCCCAGCCGGGCATCGGGTAGTCCGCGAGCAGCTCCCGCACCTCGCCGGCGATCCGGTCGAGCGCCGCCTCGTCGTCCTTCTGCCCGGCCTGGATCGCCGCGTCGATCCAGACGGCGACCTGCGGCATCTGCTCGACGCCGAGGCCGCGGGTGGCCGCCGCCGGAGTGCCCAGCCGGATCCCGGACGGGTCGAACGGCTTGCGGGTGTCGTACGGCACCGTGTTGTAGTTGAGCTCGATGCCGGCGCGGTCGAGCGCCTTGGCCGCCGGCTTGCCGCCGATCCCCTTGCTGGTCAGGTCGACCAGGATCAGGTGGTTGTCGGTGCCGCCGGAGACCAGCTCGTAGCCGCGCTCGGTCAGCGCGGTGGCAAGCGCCTGGGCGGTGGCCACGATCCGGGCCGCGTAGTCGCGGAACTCCGGTGCCGCGGCCTCCTTCAGCGCGACCGCGATGGCCGCCGTGGTGTGGTTGTGCGGGCCGCCCTGCAGGCCCGGGAACACCGCCTTGTCCAGCGCCTTCGCGTGCGCCTCGGTGCTCATCAGCATCGCCCCGCGCGGGCCGCGCAGCGTCTTGTGGGTGGTGGTGGAGAGGACGTCGGCGTGGCCGACCGGCGATGGGTGCGCGCCACCGGCGATCAGCCCGGCGATGTGCGCCACGTCGGCCACCAGGATGGCGCCGACCTCGCGGGCTACCTCGGCGAAGGCCGGGAAGTCGATGGTGCGCGGGATCGCGGTGCCACCACAGAAGATCAGCTTGGGCTGCTCCTTGCGGGCCAGGTCGCGCACCTCGTCCATGTCCACCCGGCCGTCCGAGCGCCACACCCCGTACTGCACCGCGCGGAACCACTTCCCGGTCGCCGACACCGACCAGCCGTGGGTCAGGTGGCCGCCCATCGGCAGTGCCATCCCCATGACGGTGTCTCCGGGCTGGACGAACGCCAGGTACACCGCCAGGTTGGCCGGTGACCCGGAGTACGGCTGCACGTTGGCGTGATCGACGCCGAACAGCGCCTTGGCCCGCTCCGCCGCGATCGTCTCGATCGGGTCGATGAGCTGCTGCCCCTCGTAGTACCGCCGACCCGGATACCCTTCGGAGTACTTGTTGGTCAGCACGGTGCCGGTGGCCTCGAGCACGGCGGTGGAGACGTAGTTCTCCGAGGGAATGAGCCGGATCTTCTCGAACTGGCGCCGCGCCTCGTCCTCAACGAGCCGGGCGACCTCGGGATCGGTCTGGGCGAGGTGGGATATGGCGGGTGAGTGCATCAGATCTCCTGACCGTCGGCGCGCACGCCGGTAGCGACCCGGGAATGCTATCGCCGCTGGCTGGAACGGTCCTCGAACGCCCAGCGCCCGCCAGCCCGGCTCGGGCGCCCACCGCGATCGCCACCCCGACCAGCACCAGAAACAGCAGCGCCGGGCCCAGACCCGTCACGTGCGCGAGCAGGCCGATCACCGCGGGGCCGACCAGCGTGCCGAGGTAGCCGAGCGCGGTCACCCGGGCCAGTGCCGCCGGACCGTTCCCCGCAGCGCCACCAGCCGGGCCATCCTCCGCAGCGCTACGGGCCGGGCCGTCCCCCGAAGCGCCACCGGCCGGACCGTCCCCTGAAGCCTCACCGGCCGGACCGTCCTCTGGGACGCCACCGGCCGGA
>JBKOWA010000282.1:0-5550 GCA_046724155.1 Actinomycetota bacterium | reverse complement strand
GCATGCATCCGGGAATGGCCACGACCTGGCTGCTGCCCGAGGTCGCCGGTCTGCCGGTGGCCCGTGAGCTGCTGCTCACCGGTCGCGTGCTGACCGGCGCGGAGGCGGTCGGTGCCGGCCTGGTGAACCGTACGTTCCCGGCGGAGGCGCTGCTGCCCGAGGTATGTGCCATCGCGGCCCAGGTTGCGTCCCGCGCGCCGGTCGCCACCAGGCTCACCAAGGTCGCGTTGGCCGGCGGCGGGCACGCCAGCTTCGAGGCGGCGCTCGCCTGGGAGTCGGTGACTCAGTCGGTGACGCTCGCGTCCGCGGACCTGGTGGAGGGGCTGCGTGCCAGCCGGGAGCGCCGCCCGCCACGCTTCACCGGTCGCTGAGCGGCGTCACACCTCGAGGCTCCGGGGACCGTGCCGGCGGGGACCGTGACGGCGGGGACCGTGCCGGCGGGGACCGTGACGGCGGGGACCGTGCCGGCGGGGACCGTGCCGGACCGTGACGGCTTGTGCCCAGCACGGCTCGCGTGGCGGTAGGCATCCGCGGCGCCGGGAGTGTGACGGTGGGCCAGCGCCCGGCAGACCGGAACTCTGGGGCTACACGTAGCCCCCGGGCGTTTCGCGAGCCGTCCGCCTTCCCCTAACGAACGGTTTCGCCTCCACCCGGGGGCTGCGCCGCACCAGACGCTAGAGCCGGGCGGCGCGTGGGTCAACGGCCGTTGCTCACAGCCTGTGGATAACCCTGTGGAAGGGATGGGGACGTTGCGGAGTGTCGTTGTGGATGCCGGGGGGATGCCCTGTGGACGCCAGCTGCCGTCCAGCGACGCTGCGCTTAGCGACGTGCGAAAACGTCATACACCGGGTGTGGACAGCAGAAAAGTTGGCAGGCTTGCAGCTAGCCTGCCGGTGTGGGCCGCACGCCTCCCATCCCCAACGTCGAGGTCCGCCGAAGTGCCCGCCGTCGGCGGCAGGTTGCGGCGTACCGCGACGGAGATCGGGTGGTCGTGCTCATCCCCGCCCGGTTCAGCAAGGCCGAGGAGGCGAGCTGGGTCGCGGAGATGCTGGCCCGGCTCGATGCCCGGGAGTCGCGACGCTCCCGCGGCCCGCGGGCTTCCGACGCCGCCCTGCTCGCACATGCCCGGCGGCTGTCCGCGACCTACCTCGGCGGTCGCGCCGACCCGGGCAGCGTGCGCTGGGTGGACAACATGACCACCCGCTGGGGCTCGTGCACCCCGGCGGACCGGACAATCCGGGTGTCAACCCGCCTGCGCGGCATGCCCGGATGGGTGCTCGACTACGTGCTCGTGCACGAGCTGGCGCACCTGCTGATCCCCGGTCACGGTGCCGACTTCTGGGAGCTTGTCGCCGGCTACCAGCGGACGGAGCGGGCCCGCGGCTACCTCGAGGGGGTAGCGGCCGCGGCGCAGCTCGATATCTCGGAGGAGGCGGATGTGACCGGCCCGTGAGCCACTCCGCAGGCAGCCACCACCCGCCGGCGGAGCCGGCGCTGAGGGTCGCCGCGCTGTGCCTGCTCGGCACCGGGTACCGCGCGGCCTGCCCGCCCGGGGTTGACCCGGTCCGGTTCGGCCGGGCGCTCGCCGAGGACGTCATCGACATGCTGGCGGCGCTGTCCGGGGTGGACACCGCGATCGTGGCCGGCGCGACCACGGTGGACGACGCGAAGGCAGTCGCCATGCCCGGCACACCCATCCTCGAGCTGCCCACGATAGACGGCGCCGTTGCCGAGCTGGCCCGCCGCGGCTACTCGGAGGCGGCGTTCTTCACGCCCGACGTGCCTGACCTGCCGGCCCTGCTGGCCGCCAAGCCGTTCTCCGGTCTGTCCACATCGGCTGCTGCCGTGGTACCGGGGCACCGCGACGACCTGGTCGCGCTGGCCACCCGCCTGCCGCCGCCGCACTGGCTGCCGGCGGGGCTGCACCTGGACACCCCGGGTGCCCTGCAGCGGCTGCGCGCGGCCGCCCCCACCCCGGGCGACCTGGCCATCGCCCCGGCGTGGCGCCGGTTGCGCGTTCCCGCCGACCTGGCCGCCCTGGATCCCGGGTTGGAGGGCTGGGAGATGACCCGGGCGCTGCTGTCCGGGCAGTGAAGCCCGCACTTCGGGGGGGGCCGCTCCGTGCAGCTCAGCCGGACCCGAAGTCCGGGAAGTCGGTCGGGCCGGACTCGGTCCGTTCGGCGAAGCCGTCCGGATCGTCCAGGTCCGAGGCGTCGGGCAGCAGGTCGGGGTGCGCCCAGACGGCGTCGCGGCCCTCGGTGCCCCGGCGTTCGGCTAACACCTGCCACAGCCGGGCCGCATCGCGCAGCCGGCGCGGCCGAAGCTCCAGACCGACCAGGGTGGCGAAGGTCTCCTCGGCCGGTCCGCCGCTGGCGCGGCGCCGGCGCAGCGTCTCGCGCAGCGCGTCCGAGCCGGGCAGCCGCTCCTTGCCCGCCGTCGCGACCACCGCGTCCACCCAGCCCTCGACCAGGGCCAGCAGCGTCTCCAGCCGGGCCAGCGCGACGTTCTGCTCCGGCGTGGTCTGCGGCTCGAACAGCCCGCCCTGAACGACCTCCTGCAGGCTTTCCGGGTTCATCGGGTCGAGCTGGGCAACGGCGCGCTCGATCGCCGAGGTGTCCACGCTGATGCCGCGGGCGTAGGCGTCAACGGTGTCCAGCAGCCGCTGCCGCAGCCAGGGCACGTGGCCGAACAGCCGGTGGTGCCCCGCCTCGCGGAGCGCCAGGAACAGCCGAACCTCCTCCGCCGGCCGCTCCAGCCCGGCGCCGAACACCGACACGTTCTCCGCGATGAGCGCGGCCGCACCGGGCGGGCCGAGCGGCAGTCCGATGTCGGTGCTGGTGAGCACCTCGCCGGCCAGCCCGGCCAGCGCCTGCCCGACCTGGGCGCCGAACATCATGCCGCCCATGGTGTTGAGCACCCCGATCAGCTGGCCCGCCTGCGCCCGGGCCTCGGCCGGGATCGCCGAGCCCATCGCGCCCACCACCCGGGACGCGACCGGGTCGCACAGCGCCGACCAGACCGGCAGCGTCTTGTCCACCCATTCCAGCCGGGTCCAGGCGTCGGCGGTGCGTACGCCGGAGGGCAGCACGGTGGCCTCGTCCAGCCACAGGTCGGCCAGCCGGATCGCCTCGGTCACCTGCTGCCGCTCGGCCGGGGTGGCCGTGCGGCTGTTGCCGGCCAGCGCTTCCCCGGCCAACTGCTTGGCGAGATCCCAGTTCACCGGGCCGCCCTGCCAGGACATCAACTTCTGCAGCTCGGCGAACAGCGGGATCATGCCGAACGGATCGCCCTGCCCGCCCGGGCGTTCCTCCGGAGAGCGGTCGGACGAGCCGAACCCGAACGGTACGTCCGTCATGTCTCGGCCCTCCCGGGTGTCATGCTGTCCACGGTAGTCCTGACGAGTGTGGAACAGGCCGCGTGCCCGACCGCGGTTGCCCGACCGCGGTGCGCCGTGAGCGAACGGCGGCCCGCCCGCCATGCCGCGGGGACATCGGTCCGTCGGTCACCCGCAGGCGGCGTGCCGGCCCGTGACGTACGGTGAGAGGGCCGCGACGAGCTTCTCCCGAGGGCGGTGTGATGTCCCCGTTGGTCTGGGTCGCGATGCCGATCGGCACGACCGTCATCGCCACGTTGTGGGCGATGTGGATGTCCCGTGACCGCGGGCCGGGCGACGTGTCCGACAGCGTCCAGGCGCATCAACGGTTCGTCGAGACCCTGTCGAAGAACGTCAAGCCGTTGGACGGCCCACCATGACCCTCGCGGTGTCTGATTGCTCGGCTCCGCGCTCGCTCCGCTCCTCGCCTGGCCACCCCAGAGGGGACCCCGGCCGGGCTGCGATGCTCACTCGCTGTCGCCTCGCCTAGGGTGGCGGCATGAGTCGGCGCGTGGTCACGATGGCTTCCGGTGGGGTGATGTTGGTCCTGCTCGGCCTGGCCGGCGCCAGGATGCCGGTGCCGTACGCGGCGCTCGGCCCGGGGCCCACCCTGGACACCCTCGGCAGCGTGGAGAACCAGCAGATCATCCAGGTGGTCGGCCGCAAACCGAACCAGGTCGCCGGCCACCTGAACCTGACCACGGTCTCGGTGCGCGACCACCTCGACCTGTTCAGCGCGCTGAGCGGCTGGTTCGACGGGGAGTCGGCGGTGGTGCCGCGGGAGGAGCTGTTCCCACCGGACCGTACCGAGAAGCAGGTGGACGAGCAGAACGCCCGGGAGTTCAGCGAGTCGCAGAGCGACGCCGTGGTCGCCGCCCTGCGCGAGCTGAAGTTCCCGGAGAAGATCGTCGTGCAGGGCCTGTCTCCCGACTCGCCGTCCAAGGACAAGCTGAGGACCGGTGACGTGCTGGACAAGGTGGGCGGGGTTGCCGTGCCCGACCTCGGCGCGCTGAAGAAGCTGCTGACCACGACGGCCCCGGGCACCACCGTCACCGTCGACTACCTGCGGGACCACAAGCCGGCCAGCACGACGGTCACGCTGGGCAAGGCGCCGGAGCGTCCGGGCGGCGCGCTCGGCGTGACCGTGGAGATGAACCCGGTCGCGCCATACGACGTCGACATCAACGTCGGGGAGGACATCGGCGGCCCGTCCGCCGGGCTGATGTTCGCGCTGGGCATCCTGGAGAAGGTCGGCCCGACCGAGCTGACCGGCGGCAGGTTCATCGCCGGGACCGGCACCATCGACCCCGACGGCAAGGTGGGGCCGATCGGCGGCATCCCGTTGAAGATGATCGCCGCCCGGCACAAGGGCGCGGCGGTCTTCCTGGTGCCGGCGGACAACTGCGACGAGGCGAAGCGGGCCACCCCGGCGGGCCTGCAGCTGGTGAAGGTGGGCAGCCTGCACGGCGCCGTGGGCGCGCTGCAGACGCTGCGCAACGGCGGCACCCCGCCCGGCTGCTGACCCACCGGCTGCTCACCCAACCGTGGCCGGAGGCCGGGGCCTCACTCCCTGGGGCCTACTCCAGGGTGGCGAGCAGGGCCTCGGACAGGTTGGGCGCCAGGTCATCGCCGACGAGCAGCTCGTCCTCCGGCTGGGTCGGCCCGCGGAAGCGCACCGCGGTCGCCCGTGAGCCGTCCCGCAGCACCGCGACCGCCACCCGGGCCTCGCGCCGCTGCGGGTGCCGGGCCGCGTACTCCAGCGCGTCGGACTGGCTCGGCAGCTCGGCCTCGGCCTCCGGCGGCAGCAGCACCACCTCGTGCACCAGGCAGCAGCCGCGTACCTCCGCCGGCCACATGATCTGCGCCAGCGCGTCGTCCAGCGGCCCCTGCGGCAACGGGTCCTGCTCGATCGGGGTGAGGGCGCCGGGCGCCACCTCCTCCGTGCCGAGGCCGACCGACTGCGCAAAATCCGGCTCGGCCCGGATCAGCTCGTGGGTGGACACCAGCGCGAAGATCTGCGGCGGCTGGTCCCAGCCCGCGGCGCGTACATGTCGCTCCACCTCGACCAGGGCCTGGGTGAGCGGCCCGCCCGCCGGCAGGCCGTCCGGCGGCTGCCCGGCCGGGCTGCCCGCGCGGCCGACGGTGGCCTCGGGCGCCGGTCCCCCCGCGGCCACTCC
>JBKOWA010000224.1:0-4770 GCA_046724155.1 Actinomycetota bacterium | reverse complement strand
GCCCGGACCCGAGGCCCCGCGGCCGGCCGACCGGTGGCCCGCCCCGCCCCGGGTGTCAGGCTCGTACGGCGTGGCGGCCCGGGGGCGCGGCAAGCCGTACCAGCCAGGCCAGGGGAAGCGTCCCAGCCGGCTCGCCCGGTTCGTGGAGACCTACGGCTGGCGGGCGTACGCCATCCCCATCCTCGCGGTCGCGACGTTCCTGTGCGGCATGGACCTGGTCTACTCCCCGTCGCAGAACACCAGCAGCACAGCCCCGGCGCTGGCCGAGCCCCGGAACGCCGAGATCTACGTCAACCTGCCGGAGGGCGACCGGGCCGGCGGGGTGCGGGGCTCCGCCGACCCGTACGCGCTGCCGCCCGGCACCGCCGCCTACGTCACGACCGGCAAGGGCACCTTCCACGTGGTGCGCGGCGACTCCCCGGTGTCCGGCCGCGGACCGCTGCAGCAGTACACGGTCGAGGTGGAGGACGGCATCACGCTGGACGAGCGGGCGTTCGCCGCCGAGGTGGAGAAGATCCTCGGCGACCGGCGCGGCTGGGGTGCCGGCGGGCGGATGTCGTTGCAGCGGGTGGACGACCCGGCGCAGGCCGCGTTCCGGGTGACGCTGACCTCGACGATGGCGGTGCGGCAGCTCTGCGGCTACACCATCAGGTCCGAGACCAGCTGCTTCAACGGCCCGAGCCAGCGGGCGGTCATCAACAACGCCAGGTGGGCGCGCGGCGCCCTGTCCTTCGCCGGCGACCTGGAGCTGTACCACCAGTATCTGATCACCCACGAGGTCGGGCACCGCTTCGGGCACAGGCACGAGCAGTGCGCCACCCCGGGCGGTCCCGCCCCGGTGATGATGCAGCAGACCCTGACCATCGGCCGGTGCCGGCCGAACCCGTGGCCGTACCCCGACGGGGTCCACGAGGTCCGCGGTCCGCCGGCGCCGGACAACCTGCTGGTCGGCAACTGACCGGACCACGGGACGCGGCGGGAGCCGACCAGCCATCGCCGAGAGCAGCACGCTGCAGCAGGTGAGCAGGAGAGGCGACCGGTGCCCGAGGCGTTCGGCTGGCTCGCCGTGCGCGGGAGCGAGCCGGCCGGCGTCGGGCGGGGTGCCGCCGCGGATCGGAGGGGCAGCGGCGGCACCCCTGGGGAGCACCGTGTCCGGTGGAACACGGCGGTCGGGGCTGCGCCACCCGACGGCAACAGGGAGCGGCCGGCCGGGACGCTGATACCGCAGTGCGGACAAGTACGCACCCAGGCGCCCGAGCCCTGCCCCGGCGGGCGGTGCTGGTCGCCGCCGCCCGACCCGCGGCGGTGGGGTGCCGGTCGCTGCGAGCCCACGGAACAATGGGTCCCGGGCAAGGGGTTGTGCCGGAGTCAGCCCGCAGGTCGAGGAGCCCCCGGATCGAGGAGCGCAGCCGTGTCGTTGCCGCCGCTGGTCGAGCCAGCCGCCCAGCTCAGTGTCGAAGAGGTACGCCGGTACAGCCGGCACCTGATCATCCCGGACGTCGCGATGGACGGGCAGAAGCGGTTGAAGAACGCCCGGGTGCTGTGCGTCGGGGCCGGTGGCCTCGGCTCGCCGGCGCTGATGTACCTGGCGGCGGCAGGGGTCGGCACGCTGGGGATCATCGACTTCGACGTGGTGGACGAGTCCAACCTGCAGCGCCAGATCATCCACGGCCAGTCCGACATCGGTCGGCCCAAGGCCGAGTCGGCCCGGGACACCGTCCGCGAGATCAACCCGCTGGTGAACGTCGTGCTGCACAGCGAGGCGCTGGACAACTCCAACGCGCTGGAGATCTTCGCGCAGTACGACCTGATCGTGGACGGCACCGACAACTTCGCCACCCGCTACCTGGTCAACGACGCCTGCGTGCTGCTCGGCAAGCCGTACGTGTGGGGCTCGATCTACCGCTTCGACGGCCAGGCCAGCGTCTTCTGGGCCGAGCACGGCCCGTGCTACCGCTGCCTGTACCCGGAGCCGCCGCCGCCCGGCATGGTGCCCTCCTGCGCCGAGGGCGGCGTGCTCGGCGTGCTGTGCGCCTCGATCGGTTCCATCCAGGTGACCGAGGCGATCAAGGTGCTGACCGGGATCGGTGAGCCGCTGGTCGGCCGGCTGATGGTGTACGACGCACTGGAGATGGGCTACCGGACGATCAAGGTGGCCAAGGACCCGGAGTGCCCGCTGTGCGGGAAGAACCCGTCGATCACCGAGCTGATCGACTACGAGGCGTTCTGCGGCTCGGTGTCCGAGGAGGCCCAGCAGGCCGCGGCCGGTGCGACCATCACCGCGACCGAGCTGAAGGCCTGGCTGGACGGCGGGCGTCCGGTCGAGCTGGTGGACGTCCGGGAGCCGGCCGAGTACGAGATCGTGCGGATCCCGGGCTCGGTGCTCATCCCGAAGGGCGACATCCTGTCCGGCGAGGCGCTGTCCAGGCTGCCGCAGGACCGGCAGCTCGTCCTCTACTGCAAGTCGGGGGTGCGCTCGGCCGAGGCCTTGGCCGCGGTGAAGCAGGCCGGCTTCGCGGACGCGGTGCACGTGCAGGGTGGCGTGACCGCCTGGGCGACCCAGGTGGACAAGACTCTTCCTACCTATTGATCGTCTGGTGTAGTCTACAACAGTGACTACAACAGCCGAAGTTACCGTGCGGCAGGCCGCCGCCCGGGTCGGCCGCTCGGAGGAGACGATCCGGCGCTGGATCTGGGCGGGCAGGCTGCCGGCGGTCAAGCGGGGCCACGTCTACTACGTGGACGTGGTCGTGCTGGACGGGTTGGTGACGGTGGACCTGGACGCGGACGCGTTCACCCGGCACCGGCCGCCCTCGCTGTCCGACTGGGCGACCCAGGTGCGGGCCTGGAAGGCCGGGCTGGACGCGCCGGCCGAGTCCCGGGCCGCCGACCTCGTCGCCGAGGACCGGTGGTCCCGCGGCGACCGTCACCTCGAGGATTCCGGTGCCGGTCGTTGACGCGTCGGTGGTGGTCGAGTTCCTCAAGCCGGAGATCGGGTCGTCCGGGCCGGTGGACGCGCTGTTCGGGCTGTGGGCGCAGCAGCAGGCCACTCTGGCAGCGCCCCGGCTGATGTGGCAGGAGGTGCTGAACGCGCTGCTCACCGGCGTCCGGCGGCAGCGGTGGAGCGGCGAGCAGGCCGATGTGGCGGCCAGCCTGCTCGAGCGGCTGCCGGTCACCGCGGTGGCCGACGAGCGGGACCGGGTCCGGGCGTTCGAGCTGGCCCGGCGGTACGACAACTGGCCGGTCTACGACATGGTGTATGTCGCGGTCGCCGAGCGGCTGTCCGACACCCTGGTGACCGTCGACGAGCGGCTGCGGTCCCGGCTGGCCCACCTGGGCTGGGTGATCGGCCCGGAGCAGGCACTGACCCGGGAAAATGCGTCATAGCGCCACTGATCGTGATGCTGTAATGCATCACGTGCGGACCACGATCACTCTGGACGACGGCGTGGTAGCGCTCGTCCACCGCGTGATGGCCGAGCGCGGCCTGACCTTCAAGGAAG
The DNA here is from genome assembly GCA_046724155.1 of Actinomycetota bacterium. Classification (GTDB taxonomy): domain Bacteria; phylum Actinomycetota; class Actinomycetes; order Mycobacteriales; family JACQDL01; genus JBKOWA01. The sequence continues at coordinate 1,267 of JBKOWA010000224.1, read as the reverse complement.
TCGTGAATGATGCCATCCGGTTGGCGTTCGACTCTTCTGAGCGCGAGACCGGCTTCCGGACGCCGACATTCGACATGGGCGTCGAGTCGGCGGTCCCATGGGACAAGGCGCTCCAGCTCGCGGCCGGGTTCGAGAACGAAGAGCTTATCCGGAAGCCGGCAGAACGGAAGTAGCCGGACGCAGGTCGTCGAGCCCGGGTAGCCGCCAGACTGCTGGCGGACCGGTTCGTCCGGCTGGCCGGTACGGTGGCGCGGTGGCAGCGGAGCCTCCGTTCGAGGAGCAGGTGCTGCGGGTGGTGGAGCTCATCCCGCCCGGCCGGGTGATGTCGTACTCCGACGTGGCGGAGTACCTGGGGTCGCGGGCGCCGCGGGCGGTCGGCCGGGTGATGGCGGAGTCCGGCGACGGTGTGCCGTGGCATCGGGTGCTGCGGGCCGACGGCACCCCGGCGCCGCACCTGGCCGACCGGCAGTTGGCGCTGCTGGCTGCCGAGGGGGTGCCGATCCGGGGCGGCCGGGTCGATATGCGGCAGGCGCGATGGGACGGCGCGGGGTAAGCCCCCCGGGGTGTGTCCCGGGCGGCCGTCTCTTGCCATTCTCAGTTCCATGACGACACCCCACGACTGGGAGGCTCCGGGCGGGCGGCCGTCCGATGAGCCGCCGCAGGCGGGCAGCGGTCCGCAGCCCGGCTCCTTCGGCCAACCGGGTCATCCGGACGAGCCGGGGCATCCGGACGAGCCGGGGCAACCCGCCCGCCCTGGACAGCCGGGGGATCCGGTGCCGCCGAACTACCCGCCGCCAGGCTATCCGGGGGCGCCGAACTACCCCCCGCCTCCCGGCTACCAGGGGCAGTCTCCCAACCTGGGGCCGCCGAGCTACCCGGCGTATCCCGGCTACCTGCCGGGGGCCCAGGCAGGGCCGCCGTCGGCCGCGTACCGGCGGACCAACGGGTTCGCGGTGGCCTCGCTGGTGCTCGGCATCCTGGGGGGAGTGCTGCTGGCGATCATCTTCGGGGTGGTCGCGCTGCGGCAGATCAAGCGCCGCGGCGATCGTGGCCGGGGCATGGCGATCGCCGGCATCGTCCTGGGCGGCCTCTGGACGTTGCTCATAGTGCTGGTGGTCATCCTTGCCGCCGCCGGGTACGACGAGCCGAGCCAGACCGGCGTCGGCAACCGGGACGTCACCTCGCTCCAGGTGGGCGAGTGCACGGTCGACCTGCCGGAGGGCAGGATCTCCGACCTGCAGGTGATCCCGTGCGACCAGCCGCACCG
>JBKOWA010000404.1:0-6529 GCA_046724155.1 Actinomycetota bacterium | reverse complement strand
GCCGGGGCCCGAGCGTCCGCCCGGCTTCAACCTCGGCCTGGCGGCGGTCCGCGACCCGTCCAGCCGGCCGGGTGGCACCCTGCGGCTGGTCGCCGGCCAGCTGGACAGCCTCGACCCGACCCGCTCCTACCAGCTCGGCACCTGGGACCTGATGCGGCTGTACACCAGGCAGCTGGTCAGCTACCCGGCGCGGCCCGGTCCGGTCGGCGGCCGGCCGGTGCCCGACCTGGCGACCGGCCTCGGTCGCAGCACCGACCACGGTCGGACCTGGACGTACACGCTGCGGCCGGGCCTGCGGTTCGAGAACGGCCGGCCGATCACCGCGACGGAGGTGAAGTACGGCATCGAGCGGTCCTTCGCGGCCAGCGTGCTGTTCGGCGGCCCCAGCTGGCTGGTACAGCTGCTGGACGACCCGAAACTGCCGTACCCCGGGCCGTACCAGGACACCACCCTCTACAAGCACGGGCTGCCTTCGGTGCTGACCCCCGACCCGCGCACCCTGGTCTTCAGGCTCAACCGGCCGTTCGCCGACTTCGACCGGGTGCTCGCGATGCCCGCCGCCAGCCCGATGCCGGCGGCCCTGGACACCCGCGAGCGCTATGGTGCCCGCCCGGTGTCCTCCGGGCCGTACCGGTTCGCCGCCGCGGTGACCGGCACCCAGCCGACCGTGCTGCTGGTGCGCAACCGGTTCTGGGACCGCCGCACCGACCCGATCCGCAGGGCGCTGCCGGACCGGATCGAGCTGGTGACCGGGCTGGCCCCGGCCGAGCGCGACGCCAGACTGGCCGCCGGGCGGGCCGACCTGGACATCACCGGCTCCGGGCTGCAGCCCGGGATGGCCGCCCGCACCCTGGCCGACCCGGCGCTGGCCGGCCGGGTGGACAACCCCACCAACGGCGACCTGCGGGTGGTCGCCATGCCGCTGTCGGTAGCCCCGATGAACAACGTGCACTGCCGGCGCGCGGTGCAGTACGCGGCCGACAAGGCGGCGGTGAAGCAGGCTCTCGGCGGCGACTACGGCGCCGCGCTGGCCACCACGCTGTGGCCGCGGGACCTGCCGGGCTACCCGGCCTCGGCGGCCTACCCGGCCGGCCCGGACAACCACGGTGCCCTGGACCGGGCGCGCACCGAGCTGCGGCAGTGCGGCCACCCCGGCGGGTTCCGCACCCGGATCGCCACCGTGAGCTCCGGCCGCGGCCTGCAGGTGGCGAACGCGCTGCGGGACGCCCTGGCCCGGGTCGGGATCATCGCCGAGCTGCGGCCGTTCCCGGAGGACATCTACCTGTCCGCCGGTGCGGGCGCCCCGAAGGCGGTCCGGGACGGCCGGTTCGGGCTGGCGGTCGTCAAGTGGGTGGCCGACTTCCCGTCCCCGTCGGCGTTCTATCCACCGCTGCTGGACGGCCGGAACCGGCGCACCCTGGGCAACACCAACTTCGCCCAGGTTGCCGATCCGCGCCTGCAGCGGGCCTGCGACCTGGCGTCGGCCACCCCGGGGCCGGCCGCGGCAACGGCGCGGTGGCGCCAGGTGGACAGCGCCGCAATGCTGCTCGCCGCTTATCTACCGCTCGCTGAGGACAAAGTGGTGCTATTCACCGGCCCGCGAGTACGGAACGTGTACGTGCACCTAGCCTGGCGTAACTACGACGTGGCCGCGATCGGGGTTCGGTGATCCCGGCAGGCACCCCGGGCGGCGCCCGCAGGCCCATTCTGGGGTACACCGTGCTCACGCCTTCAAAAGGCGAGGTAGCCTATGCTGTCCGCATTGTCGAGAGAGGTCAGACGACCAACGATGATCACCATCTTGTCGATCGTGCTCACGCTGACGAGCATCCTTCTGGTGGTCCTGATCCTGCTGCATCGGGGCAAGGGCGGCGGCCTGTCGTCGATGTTCGGGGGCTCTATGTCCTCCTCGCTGTCGGGCTCGTCGGTGGTGGAGAAGAACCTGGACCGGCTGACCCTGTTCACCGGTGCGATCTGGACGATCTGCATCGTCGGCCTCGGGCTGCTTGAGAAGATCAAATAGATCGCTGGCGCCCAGCCCGGGGTGGGCGGCTGGCAATGACTCCCTGACCCGTGGAGCCTCCCGGAAGGTACCTGGAATCACCGGCGTCGGGACCCTCTCTTCCTGGTTTCAGCACGCAGCAGGCGGAGTCTCTGCGTCGTTCATGACGAGTTCGAAGGAGCAGACACCGTGGCAGGTGGCAGCGCCATCAGGGGCACGCGGGTCGGAGCAGGACCGATGGGGGAAGCGGAACGCGGTGAGTCCGCTCCCCGCCGCAGGGTGGCTTTCTGGTGTGCGAACGGGCATGAGGTCCGTCCCTCGTTCGCCGTCGATGCGGCGATCCCGGAGCACTGGGACTGCCCCCGGTGCGGCTTCCCGGCCGGCCAGGACGCCGGCAATCCGCCCGCCCCGCCGCGCAACGAGCCGTACAAGACGCACCTGGCGTACGTGAAGGAACGGCGCACCGACGCCGAAGGCCAAGCGATCCTGGAGGAGGCGCTGGCCCGGCTGCGGGCCCGCCGGGGCGAGTTCTGACCGTCCGGGCCAGCGGTGGCAGGCACGTGACGGCCGCCCGACCTGTGCGGTCGGGCGGCCGTCGTCGTGCCACCGGGTCATGGGAACGGCCGGGTCATGGGAACGGCCGGGTCATGGGAACGGCCGGGTCATGGGAACGGCGAGAGGTCACGGGCGCGGCGGGTCGCGGGTTGGGGCGGACCGCTACGGGCAGGACGGCTAGGACAGCGGTAGCCGGGCCAGGCCGCGTGGCAGCCGGCTGGCCGCTGCCCGGTCCAGCAGCCACAGCGTCCGGCTGCGCCCGAGGGCGGCCGCGGCCGGCACCTGCACCCAGCCGGCACCGCCGAGGGCCAGCGCGACCGCTGCCGCCTTGTCCTCGCCGGCCACCACCGGCCACACCTCGGTCGCCGCCTGGATGGCCCGGAAGGTCAGGGTGAGCCGGGTAGGCGGCGGCTTCGGGCAGCCGCGGACGGCCACCACCGAACGGTCGTCGTAGGCGGCCGGCGACTCGGGGAAGATCGACGCGATGTGACCTTCGGGGCCGACCCCGAGCAGCAGCACGTCGAACCGCGGCACGTCGCCATGATCTTCGGGCCTGGTCGCGGCGGCCAACTCCTTCGCGTACTGGTCGGCCGCCGCCTCGGGGTCGTTGCGGAGCGCACCCTCCGCCGCCGGGAACGGGTGCACCCGGGCCGGGTCGAGCGGCACCGCGTCCAGCAGCGCCTCCCGGGCCTGCCGGTCGTTGCGCTCCGCGTCGTCGGGCGGCAGCCACCGCTCGTCGCCCCACCAGACGTCCACCCGGTGCCAGTCCACGGCGTCCCGGGCCGGGCTGTCCCGCACCTCCCGGAGCACCTGGATGCCGATCCGCCCACCGGTGAGCACGACCGAGGCGCTGCCCCGGGCCGCCTGCGCGTCGACCAACCGGGTCAGCAGCCGGGCCGCGACCGCCTTCGCCAGCAGGTCCGGGGAGCCATGGACAACAACCTCTGCGGTGCTCATTTGCTCGCCTCCGCGCTCGCTCCGCTCCTCGGCCCGCCCACCAACCACGGCGTCGCCGCTCGTAGCCAGGGCGGGCCTGCGATGCTCACTCGCTGTCGGCTCGCAGTACTCACCTCGGCTCCGGGGCTACCGGCTCGGCGGGCTCGGCCGGCTCCATGGGGTCGCGCCAGATGTGGGACCGGGCGCCGCGCCGCTCGCTGAGGCCGGGCACCCCGAACGCCGCCCCGAGCGCCTCGGCGTACAGCTGGTCGGCGTCCAGGTGCCGCAGCTCCTCGGCCAGCAGGTCACCGAGGTCGCGCTCCTGCTGGGCCGCCGCGGTGTCCGGGGTGCCGCCGCGCTCCAGCACGATGCTGTTGCCGCCGGCCCGGTGCAGCCGCAGCGAGTTGCCGTCCGACAGCTCCACCGCAACGCCCTCGATCCCGGTGCAGCGGCCGTCGGTGACCGGGAAGTGCACGCCGAGCCGGCTGGACAGCCAGCCCGCCAGCAGCCGGCCGCTCGGGTCGGTGTCCCGGCTGCACACCTCGCCGCCGCGCACCGTGGCGTCCAGGGTGTCGAAGGCGCTGGCCAGCGACGCCCGCCACAGCGTGGCCCGGGTCCAGGCCAGGTCGGTGTCGCCCGGCATGTAGTCCTCGGCCCGCTGCGCCAGCGCGGCGTGCGGGTCGTCGGCCCGCTGGCAGTCGGTGATCCGGCGGTCGGCGAACACCCCGAGCGGGTCGTAGGCGATCTTCTCCGGTGGCGGGCCGTGCCACCAGGTCACCACCGGGGCGTCCGGGGCGAGCAGTGGCAGCACCACCGACTCGGCGTGCAGCGACAGCCGCCCTTGCATCCGCATGACCACCGACTCGCCCGGCCCGAGCCGCCCGCCGATGGTGACCTCGGCGTCCAGCCGGGGGACCGGCGCCTCGACATGCCGGCGGATGACCATCAGCAGCCGCAGCGGGTGCTGCTGCGCCGCCTTGGCGGCGGCCTCCTCGGCCGAGCCGAGGTCCTTCTCGTCCAGCACGACCACCAGGCTCAGCGCGCAGCCGGAGGTGACCGACCCGCCGCTGCGCCGCTCGGCGGCCAGCGCCTTGACCACCGCGGTGCCGGTGGTGTCCCACAGCGTCGTCATGCCCGCCTCCCCGGCTCGGCCGCCGGCCCGATCCTCACGGCCGCCTCCAGGCGCGCCCGTCCCGGGCCAGCATCTGGTCGGACTCCTTCGGGCCCCACTCGCCCGCGCGGTACGGGTACGGGGTGGTGGGCGCCCAGAACTCCTCCAGCGGGTCGATCACCTTCCAGGACGCCTCGACCTCGTCGTTGCGCGGGAACAGCGTCGCGTCCCCGAGCAGCACGTCCAGGATCAGCCGCTCGTACGCCTCGGGGCTGGACTCGGTGAACTGCTCGCCGTACAGGAAGTCCATCGCCACGTCGCGGACCTCCATGCTGGAGCCCGGCACCTTGGAACCGAACTTCATGGTCACGCCCTCGTCCGGCTGCACCCGGATCACCAGCTGGTTGTGCCCCAGCTCCTCGGTGTCGGTGGACGTGAACGGAAGGTGCGGCGCCTTACGGAAGATCACCCCGATCTCGGTGACCCGGCGCGGCAGCCGTTTGCCGGTGCGCAGGTAGAACGGGACGCCGGCCCAGCGCCGGGTCTCGATGCCGAGCTGGACCGCCGCGTAGGTCTCGGTGGTGGAGCCCGCGGGCACGTCCTGCTCCTGCCGGTACCCGGGCACGCGCACGCCGGCCAGCCAGCCCTGCTCGTACTGCCCGCGGATGGCGTACGCCTGCAGGTCCTTCGGCAGCATGACGGCCCGCAGCACCTTCATCTTCTCGGTGCGGATGGCCTCCGCGGTGAACTCCACCGGCTCTTCCATCGCGGTCAGGGCGAGCAGCTGGAAGAGGTGGTTCTGCAGCACGTCCCGGGCCGCGCCGGTCGCGTCGTAGAACCCGGCCCGGGTGCCGATGCCGACATCCTCGGCCATCGTGATCTGCACCGAGTCGACGTAGTTGGAGTTCCACACCGGCTCGAAGAGCATGTTGGCGAACCGCAGCGCTAACAGGTTCTGGACGGTCTCCTTGCCCAGGTAGTGGTCGATGCGGAACACGTCCAGCGGCGTGAACACGTTGTCCACCAGCTCGTTCAGCTGCCGGCTGGAGGGGAGGTCGTGGCCGAACGGCTTCTCCACGATCACCCGCCGCCAGCCGCCGGACTTCGCGTTGTCGGCCATCCCGGTGCGTTCCAGCTGCTTGAGCACGGTCGGGAACAGCGTCGGCGGGATGGACAGGTAGAACGCCGCGTTTCCCTTGATGCCGTGGCTGTCCCGCAGCTCGTCCAGGCTGACGGCCAGGGTGTCGAACGCATTGTCGTCGTCGAATCCGCCGGGGACGAACTTCACGTTGCCGACCAGCCGCCGCCACACGTCGTCCCGCCACGGGGTGCGGGAGTGTTCCTGGGCGGCCCGGCGCGCCACGTCCTCGAAGTCGCTGTCGCCCCAGTCCCGGCGGGCGAAGCCGAGCAGCACGAAGTCGGTCGGCAGCAGCCCGCGGTTGGCCAGGTCGTACACCGCGGGGATCAGCTTCTTGCGGGCCAGGTCCCCGGTGACACCGAACACCACCAGCGCGCACGGCTCCGGCACCCGGGGCAGCCGGCGGTCGCGCGGGTCCCGCAGCGGGTTGAGTCGTTGCTCGGCGGTCAGTAAGCGCCTCATGATTTGCTCGCCTCCGCGCTCGCTCTTAGCTCACGGTGCTTCCACCCGCAGCGCCTGCAGCAGCTCGCCGAGGCCGGCGGGGCGATCGGTCAGGTGTAGCCGCAGCACCGGGTACCCGCGGGAGGCCAGCGCGGCCAGGTCGCCCGCCGCCTGGGCCGCCTGCAGGGCGCCGAAGCTGTACGGCTGGCCGGGCACCGGCAGGTCCTCCGCCACCGCGCCGGTGATCTGCAGGAACGCCCCCACCGCGGGGCCGCCCTTGTGGAACTGCCCGGTGGAGTGCAGGAACCGCGGTCCCCAGCCGAAGGTGACCTGGTGCGCTGTCTGG
>JBKOWA010000108.1:0-3097 GCA_046724155.1 Actinomycetota bacterium | reverse complement strand
GGCATGCTCACCGGCGACCGGGCGGTCGCGTTGGCGCCGCGGGCGGGGGGCGCGGCGAACCTGGCGTGGGGCGTGCACACCGCACGCCAGGACTCCACGCCGATGCTGGCCTTCCTCGGGCAGGTGGAGACCGGGCTGCTGGGCCGCGAGGCGTTCCAGGAGGTGGACCTGCCTGCGTTCTACCGGGAGCTGACCGTGCACGCCGATCGCCAGGTTCGCCGCGCCCACCGCCCGCGTCGCCATCGCGACCGCCGGGACGCCGGTCAGCTTGCCCTCGGCCTCGGCCATGAACGCCGCGCCGGACTCGTGCCGGCAGGACACCAGCTGCAGCCCGGCACGGCGGTCCACCGCGTCGACCAGCTCCAGGAAGCTCTCCCCGGGGACGGTGTAGAACCGGCGCACCCCGCGCTCGGCCAGCACCTCGACCACCGCGTCCGCGGCGCTGCGTGCCATGGCACCTCCCGTGACGGCTGCCTCAGGTTTGGCATGAACCGCGGGCGGCGCCGGTATGCCGTGGGGTACGACCGGGTAAGAGTTTCGGCATGACTCACCTGGACCCCGCCTCACCGACCATCCTGCGGTGCCTTGCCTGCGGCACTCTCGTGGACTGCCCGGCCGGCCGGCATGGCCAGGCGCTGGCCGCGCACATCCCCGGCTGCGCGCGGCGCGGGAGCACCGTGGCGTTCTCCAGGCTGGAGGAGGAGCTGTACCCGGACGCTGCGCGGTGACCAGCACCCGGCCCGGCTGCCCACGGGTCGGCGCGGTTCAGGCGTAGCGGTACTGCAGCGTGGCGGCGGCCCGGCGGACCGGGGACAGCGCCGCGCCCGGCAGCAGGTCCTCCAGGAACGCGTACTCCGCGCTGACCGTGGACTCGCGGGCCCGTTCCGCCTGCCACCACCCGACGATCTCGCCCCATCCCGGCGCGCCCAGCGAACCGCCGAAGTGCTGCACGGACAGCGCGGCGCACACCGCGGCGAAGCGCAGCCGGTACTCCAGCGGCCAGCCGGCCAGGGTGCCCACCACGAAGCCGGCCCCGAACACGTCACCCGCGCCGGTCGGGTCGATCGCCGGCACCGTCAGCGCCGGCACCTGGGCGCACTCCCCGGTGCGCTGGTCCAGGGCGATGGCGCCCAGCACGCCGCAGGTGATGGCCACCACCGGGACGTACTCGGACAGCGCCGACAGCGCCCGCTGCGGGGTGTCGGTGCCGGTCAGCAGCATCGCCTCGGCGGCGTTCGGCAGGAACGCGTGGCAGTGGTCGAGCCGGGTCAGCACGGTCTTGGCGTGCGCCTCGGACTCCTCCCAGCCGATGTCGGCGAAGACCAGGCTGCCGGCGTCGTGCGAGTGCCGCACCCAGGCCTGCTCGTCCAGGCCGAGGTGGACGAAGCAGGCCCGGGCCGCCGGCGGGCTGCCGATCATGTCGTCCAGGCAGATCGGCGGGGCGTGCCCGTGGGTGACCATGGTCCGGTCCTCGTCGATCGCCAGCGACACGGTGACCGGCGAGTGCCAGCCCTCGAAGCGGCGGGACGCGGTCAGGTCCACGTCCTCCTGCTCGGACAGCGTCGCCCAGCAGTACTCGCCGTACACGTCGGCGCCGAACGGGGCGGCCAGCCAGGTGCGCAGGCCGAGCCGCCGCATCGCCACCGCGATGTTGGCGATGCCGCCCGGGCTGGAGCCCATGCCGGGGGCCCACACCTCGGTGCCGGCCCGGGGGAAGTTCGGCAGCCCGGTGAAGACGATGTCGAAGAAGACCGTGCCGGCGCAGAACACGTCCACGAACGGGTCACCGGGGCGGCGCACCGCGGACAGCGGGTCGATCGTGACCGCGCACGGCCGTGTCCCGGCCGGCTGCCGGAGCCTGTCCGGCCAGTCCAGGTCGGGGTCCGGCCCTGACAGCAGGCTCTGCGATGCCATCCCGCCCTCAACCTCCCGGCTCGGTAGCCACGGCTATCTTGACAGTTGAGGCTAGCGTCTCAGTCGTGCGCTTGACGATCATCGGGGGTGGCGGCTTCCGGGTGCCGCTGGTGTACGGGGCACTGCGCCCAGGTCCCGGGGCAGGGCGGCCGGGCGGCGCCCCGGGTGGTCGGCCCGTTGCCGCCTCGGGCGGGGCCAGGGGCGCGGTGCCGGGCGTGGCTGGGAGCGGCTCGGCCGGCGCTGGTCCCATCGACGAGGTCGGCCCCATCGACGAGGTGGTGCTGTACGACGTCGACCCGGCCCGGCTGGCCGCGATCGGCCGGGTGCTGGCCAGCCTGCCCGGGCCGCCGGTGGTGCTGACCGGGGACCTGGACGCGGCGCTGGCCGGGGCGTCGTTCGTGTTCTGCGCGGTGCGGGTCGGTGGTCTGGCCGGGCGGGTCGCCGACGAGCGGGTCGCCCTGGGCCTCGGCCTGCTCGGCCAGGAGACGGTCGGCCCGGGGGGCGTGGCGTACGGCCTGCGTACCGTCCCGGTGCTGGCCCGGATCGCGGAGCGGGTCGCCGCGGTGGCACCCGAGGCGTGGACGATCGACTTCACCAACCCGGTCGGCATGGTCACCGAGGCGATGAGCCGGACGCTGGGCGACCGGGTGATCGGCATCTGCGACTCGCCGGTCGGGCTGTTCCGCCGGGTGGCGTGGCTGCTCGGCGAGCCGGTGGACCGGGTGTGGTTCGACTACGCCGGGCTGAACCACCTGGGCTGGCTCACCGCGGCCCGGGTGGCCGGCCGGGACCGGCTGCCCGAGCTGCTCGCCGAGCCGGCGGCCCTCGGCCGGATCGAGGAGGGCCGGCTGTTCGGCCCGGACTGGCTGCGGGCGCTGGGCGCCATCCCGAACGAGTACCTGTTCTATTACTACGCCAGCCGGGAGGCGATCGCCGCGGTCCGGGACCGGGGCAGCACCCGCGGGGAGTTCCTGGCCCGGCAGCAGGAGGCGTTCTACGCCGCGGTGTCCGGCGCGCCGAACGCTGCCGGCGACCCGGGGTGGGCCGCCGCGGAGTGGGCCCGGGTGCGCGCCGAGCGGGACGCGACGTACCTCCCGGAGGCCCGCCGGGACGCCGCGGGCCACGGCGAGCCGTCGGGCGGCAGCACGCCGTCGAACGAGGGAGAGGAGCCGGGCGGGAGTGA
>JBKOWA010000102.1:0-3615 GCA_046724155.1 Actinomycetota bacterium | reverse complement strand
GAATGACCGCCGTGGCGGGGGCAGAGCGTGGGCGGCGGGCGTGGGCGGCCAGCCGGTTGCCGGCCTGGAGCCGCCGGCCGGCCGTGCCGATCGTCGCGTTGCTGCTCGCCGCGGTGGTGAGCCTGGCGAACGGCCAGCCGTCGCCGGTGGACCCGCCGATCGGGGTGTCCGTCCCGGCCGACGACGCGGCGCCGGCCGCGCCGAACGTGGGTCAGCTCACGCTGGTCTACGGCGGCTCGCTGGTCCGCGTCAACCCGGTGAACCGGCGGGCGGTGCCGGTGCCGCTGCCGGCCGGCGTCCGGGTGCTGCGGCTCCTGCCCGGCTACCGCACCAAGGTGGTGCAGGTGCGGTTCCCCAGCGGTCGGCTGGTGGCGTACGCCGTGCCGGACGCCGGCGGCCTGGTCCGGCTGGGCGAGGCGTCCGCGGTGGTGCCGGACACCGGCAACCACAGCGTCTGGCTGGTCACCGGCCGCCGGATCCGGCAGTACGGGCTGGACGGCACGCCGGGCCGCGGGCCGTTCACGGTGCCCACCGGATACCACGCGGTGGCCGGCATCCGTGGTGAGGTGATCGCCGCCGGCACCGGGCTGGACGCTCGCACCGTCCTGCTGCCGGACCGGGGCCGCCACCGGCGGGTGCTCGCCGAGGGTGAGGCACTGGACGCCGCGGCCAGCGTGGTGCTGCTCCGCCAGCAACACCGGCTGGCCGTGCTCGACCTGCGGGACGGCCAGCTGCAAGAAGTGCCGTGGCTGAGCGCGGTCCAGATCACCGGCCCGGGAACGCTGGCCGAGGACGGCGCGGCCTTCGCCGTGGTCGGCACGGTCGGCGAGCACGAACGCCTGGAGGTCGGCCCGATCGCCCCGAAGTCCGGTGCCGAGCTGCAGCTGGTCGGCCTGGACGGCGGCACCGCGCTGCCGCACGCGCCGCCGCCGCGGTGGACCGGCCACGGCTCGGTGCTGGCCGTGCGCCCGGACGGCCGGGTGGTGTTCTACCAGCCCGGGCAGCGCCGCGCCCTGGTGCTGGACCTCGGTGTGCCGGCCGTCACGGCCGTCGGAACGGGTTGATAAGGAACATTGAGGCGATCATGGGGGACTTAGGTTAGCCTTACCTACATGCTCCCAGCGCTGCTGATCATGGTCCGGGAAGGCTTCGAGGCCGCACTCATCATCGCCATCCTCGCCGTGTACCTTCGCCGGATCGACCGGCCGTACCTACGGCGGTACATGTGGCGCGGGGTCGGCCTCGCGCTGCTGCTGGCGGCGGTCGCCGGGGTGGCCATCGACCAGACCCTGGGCGGGTTGCGCGGGGATGCCCGGCTGCGCGCGTTCGCGGCCGTCTCGCTGTTCGCCTGCGGGGTGCTGACCTGGATGGTGTTCTGGATGCGGGCGCATGCCCGGTCCATCTCCGGCAGCCTGCGGCACCGGCTGGACCGGGCGATGACCGCCGGTGACGTGCGGGTGGCGGTCTTCGCGGTGGCGTTCGTGGCGGTGCTGCGGGAGATGCTGGAGGCCGCGCTGTTCCTGGTGGCCACCGCCACCACCGACTCGGGCTGGCGGGTGCTGCTGGGCGGCGCGGTCGGCATCGCCATCGCGATCGGCCTCGGGGTGGCCGTGAACGTGTTCGGCCGCCGGCTCCCGATGCGGGCGTTCTTCCAGGTCACGGGCATGATCGTGATCGTCTTCGCGGCCGGGCTGCTGGCCCGGTCCGTGCTGTTCCTCCAGCAGGCCGGCGACCTCGGCACGATGTGGGACAACATCTACGACCTGACCCGGTACGGCTGGCTCACCCAGCACACCGAGGCCGGCAGGTTCCTGGCCGCGATGTTCGGCTGGGACCCGCGCCCCTCGGTCGAGCAGGTCATCGCCTGGCTGGGCTACGCGGTGCCGGTGACCTGGCTGTTCCTGCGCGGCGGCGCCCCGGCGCCACGCAAGGTTGCCGGGCCGGTGCCGGAGAAGGCCGCCGCCTGACCCCTGGAGTCAGGGCTCGAACCGGTAGCCCATCCCGGGCTCGGTGCGCAGGTGGCGGGGCGCGGCCGGGTCGCGTTCCAGCTTGCGGCGCAGCTGCGCAAGGTACACCCGCAGGTAGTTGGCCTGCGTGACGTACGCCGGGCCCCAGACCTCGGTCAGCAGCCGGCGCTGGCTGACCAGCTTGCCGGGGTTGCGCACCAGGATCTCCAGCAGCTGCCACTCGGTCGGGGTCAGCCGCACCTCGCCGGCGGCCGTGGTGACCCGCTTGGCCGCCAGGTCGACGGTGAACGCCGCGCAGGACACCACCGGCGCCTGGTCGGCCGGCGCGGCCCGCCGCAGCGCGGCCCGCACCCGGGCCAGCAGCTCGTCCATGCCGAACGGCTTGGTGACGTAGTCATCGGCGCCGGCGTCCAGGGCGGCCACCTTCTCGGCCTGGGTCTGCCGGGCGGACAGCACGATGATCGGCGCGGTGCACCAGCCGCGCAGCCCGCGGACCACGTCGACGCCGTCCAGGTCGGGCAGCCCGAGGTCGAGGATCACCAGGTCCGGTGGCCGGCGGGCGGCCGCCGCCAGCGCGCCGGTGCCGTCGGCCGCGGTGTCCACCTGGTACCGCCGGGCCCGCAGGTTGATCCGCAGCGCGCGCAGCAGCTGCGGCTCGTCGTCCACCAGCAGCACCCGGGCGCCGTCCCCCGGAGCCGGCCGGCCGGCCGCCGGGCCGGTCACGGTGCGGCCACCGGCAGCGTGACCACCATGGTCAGACCGCCGCCCGGGGTCTCGGTCGGCTCGACCGTGCCGCCCATCGCGGCGGTGAACCCGCGAGCGATGGCCAACCCCAGGCCGACCCCGCTGCGCCGGTCGTCCAGCCGCTGGAACGGCGCGAACACCCGCTCCCGGTCGGCCGGCGCGATGCCGGGGCCGTTGTCCACGATGGACAGCCGGATCCGGTCCCGGTCGTGGCTGCCGCCCACCCGGACCCTGTCGACGGCGGCGGCCACCCGGACCGGAGCGGAGTCGGGGGCGTGGTACCTGGCGTTCGCGATCAGGTTGGCCAGCACCCGTTCCAGCAGCCCCGGGTCGGCGGCCACCAGCGGCAGGTCGTCCGGCACGTCGACGAGAACCTTCACCGCGGCATCCCCACCCGGGGCGCCGATCAGCGCCCGGGCCACGACCTCGTCCAGCACCACCGGCCGGACCTGCACCGACAGCACGCCCGCCTGCAGCCGGCTCATGTCCAGCAGGTTGGCCACCAGCGCGTCCAGCCGATCCGCCGACTCCTCGATGGTGGCCAGGAACTCCTCGGTGTCCGCCGGGCTCCACCGCACGTCGTGCTGCCGCAGGCTGGAGACCGCGGCCTTGATCCCGGCCAGCGGGGTGCGCAGGTCGTGCCCGACCGCGGCCAGCAGCGCCGCCCGCAGCCGGTCGATCTCGGCCAGCTCCCTGGCCCGGTCGGCCTGCACGGCCAGCCGCTGCCCCTCCACCTCCCGGCCGGCCGCCGCGGCCAGGCTGCGCAGCAGCCGCCGGTCCTCGGCGAACATCGGCGGCCCGATGGCCACCAGCCGGAACCGGGCGCCGGCCCGCACCGAGATCTCGGCCGCCTCGGTGTCGATCGGCTCGGTGTTGGTCGGCTCGGTGTTGGTCGGCTCGGTGT
>JBKOWA010000153.1:0-7960 GCA_046724155.1 Actinomycetota bacterium | reverse complement strand
CACCGCGGAGCTGGACGCCCTGGACGGCGTGGTCAGCACCTGCGCGCTGGCCATCGCCGAGACCGGCACCATCGTGCTGGACGCCGGCCACGGTCAGGGCCGCCGGGCGCTCACCCTGGTACCCGACTACCACCTGGCCGTGGTCCGGGCCAGCCAGATCGTCCCCGCGGTCCCCGACGCCGTGGCCGCCCTGGACCCGACCCGCCCGCTCACCTGGATCAGCGGCCCGAGCGCCACCAGCGACATCGAGCTGTCCCGGGTGGAGGGCGTGCACGGCCCCCGCACCCTCGAAGTCATCCTGCTCACCGAGTAGCCGCCGCAGCCGGTCCGGGCTGGGTGTACGGGCCAGCCCGATGAGGGCCTGTCTGCTCAGGGGCTGCGAGGCGTCTCGGTCGAAGTGGGTGGACTCGCCGGGCTTTCGGTTGCTACGCTTGCTTCGATTATTTCGATTGAGGGAGAGGTTATGGCCGTTGCCATCAGTCCCGTTACGCCGGATGCGGCGTCCGTGGCCGTTGCGGCAGAGGCACTGGGACAGGTTCAGGCCTACCTGAGGGCGCATCCTGAGGGTCCAGCCACGGTCCGGTTGGCTGACGATGACGGAGGTCAGCTCGTCGTGCCCAGGGCGGCGGTCGAGCTGCTGGCGCGAATCTTGGCGCACATGGCCAATGGACACGGCGTTTCGGTGGTGCCCGCGCACGCGGAGCTGACCACGCAGCAGGCGGCCGACCTGTTGAACGTGTCGCGCCCCTACCTGATCGGGTTGCTCGATGCCGGTGAGATCGAGTACCGCAAGGTGGGAACACACCGGCGGGTCCTGGCCGGGTCCCTGTTGGACTACAAGCATCGCGACGACGCGCGACGACGCGCCGCTGCCGACGAGCTGACCGTGCTGGCACAGGACATGGACCTGGGCTGATCCGATGCCGTTCGTGGTGATCTACGACGCGAGCGTTCTGTATCCGAGCACCTTGCGCGATCTGCTGATCCGTGTGACGCAGGCAGGGCTGGTCCACGCGCGATGGACGGAAGAGATCCTTGATGAGATGTTGGGCGCGCTGAAGCGGGACCGTCCCGGAGTCGCACCCGGAATGGGTTCCTTGTGAGCTGGGTGTTGCTTCCGGCTTCGGCGCACTGATGTGGTTCAGTCCGGCGCGCGAGCTGCTGGCTGTGGTGTAGGTTACTCGTCGTGAGTGAACAGCAGGAGATCATCGCCGACCTTGCCGCGGCCGGGGTCCTCGCCGGCATCCGGTGGGCGTACCTGTCGGCGGCCACCCGGGCCCTGGAGACCTACTCCGAGGCCGATGGGGACGACCCGGCCCTGCTCGGCAGTTCCCGGTTCACCCGGTTCCGCGACCGGTTGGACCGGGTCTTCGCCTGCGAGCGCTACGCCGTCCACGCCGGCGGCGATGATGCCGACCTTGACCTGCTGTACGACCAGCTGTCCGAGCGGGACATCGTCACCATGCCGCGTCTGGCCCCGGACCTGGTGCGCCGGTCCAACCTGAGCGGCAGTCCCGGCTGGGCGCACGGGGGCCGGCGGTTCCTGCTGGCCTCGTGTGAGTTCGGCAGGCTCGACCGGATTCCCTGGCCGCAGAAGAGCAAGACGAAGCAGCGGGTGGCTCGGCAGGGCAACCCCGACCCGTCGCAGCCGTCGCTGTTCGAGGACTTCGCCGAGGAGGAGGTCGGTGGGCTGGCCGCCCTGACTGCTGGCGACGAGCTTGACCTGGTGACGTTCGTGGTCGCCCACACCCTCGACCCGCTCAGCCGACACATCGAGCTGGCGTTAGGCCGCCCGAGGCTCAACGCCGGCGGCGGTCAGCCATGGCACTGGCGGCAGAACCTGCTGGACCTGCCGCCGGCCGGTGGTGGGCGTCGCGCCGGCGATGCGTCGCTGCCCGCGGGGTCGGACACGGTGCCGGATGCTCCGGTGCGCCTGCGGCGCGGGCCGGCAGAACGGCGTGCCGACGCCAGCGGTGCGCAGTGAGCTCGCAGACACCACCGGTTGACCGGGCAACGGAGGCGGCGGCCCTGTTCGACGGCGCCCGGCTGACCCTGGCCCGGCACCTTGCCGGCCTGCGCAAGAGCGACCTGGCGGCCAGGGTGGACAAGAGCCCCACCGCCGTGGCGGCCTGGGAGTCCGGGGCGAAGCGCCCCACCCCGCCGACCGTTGCCCAGCTCGCGCTGAGCCTGTCGGTGGACCCCGGCTTCTTCGCCATGCGGCCGGCCGACGTGGCGGCGCTGAGCACCACGCCGCACTTCCGCTCGCTGCGCTCCACCACGCAGTTGGCCCGCGACCAGGCGTTCGCCTACGGGCAGCTCGCCGTGGACATCGCGTCCAGCCTGGAGCGGCACGTCGAGTTCCCGGAGCCGGACGTGCCGAACCTCCCGGTCGACGTCGACGACCAGGAGGGAGAGGGGCCGGAGCGGGCGGCCCGGCTCGTCCGCGACCAGTGGGACCTCGGCGTGGCGCCGGTCAAGCACCTGATCCGGTTGCTGGAGAACCACGGTGTGCTGGTGGTGTTCAGCCCGCCGCAGGCGGCATCGGTCGATGCGTACTCCTTTGACAGCCGGCTACGCCCGGTCGTCGTGCTGAATCCCATCAAGCGGGACTACTACCGCCAGCGCTTCGATGTCGCGCACGAGCTGGCTCACCTGGTCATGCACGGTGACGCCGAGCCGGGCGGCCGGATCGTCGAGGACCAGGCGCACCGTTTCGCCGCCGAGCTGCTCATGCCCGCCGGCGAGATCCGTGACCTGCTGCCGGCAAGTATGGGTGGCAACGCCTGGCGGACGCTCGCCCGCCTCAAGGAGCAGTGGGGGGTCAGCATGCAGGCCTTGTTGTACCGGGCCCGCTGGCTCCGGCGGCTCAGCGATGTCTCATACCGTAATGCCATGACCACGATCTCGGCCCGAGGCTGGCGCCGGAACGAACCAGGGCTGGTCGGCGCCATCGAGCAACCCTCGCTGCTTTCCAGGGCGGTCGAACTTCTCGACCAGGACGGCATAGCCGAGCACGCGCTCATCGCCCAGTGCCGGGTGCCGGTGGATCTCTTCCACACCGTAACGGCCCGTACCCCTGCCGACGGTGACCCGCCGGAAACCGCAGCGGGCGAGCGGCCGAGCGGCGATCGGCTCGTGTCACTGCTCGAACGGCAGGCGCGACAGTAAGGTATTACTTGGCGGTTTCAAGTGATCATGGCGACACATGCCCGCCAGCAATCTGCTGAACTCCTCGGCCGGAGTACGCGTCGTGTGGGTTGAACCGGGTGGTCCTGCCGGGGTCGGGAGCGGTCGAATGTGTACACAACCGGGTACACTATCGGTATGTTGATCGAGACGTTGTCCGTGCGGGAAGCGCGGGAGCAGTTGCCCAGCGTCCTCGAGCGGTTCCGTAACGGCGACCGTACGCCGGTGGGTGTGGGCTCGCATCGTAAGACCGAGGCCGTGATGGTTCCGGTTGAGGTCTTCGAGGAGTTGACCGCCGAGCGGGCGAGGTCGTTGGCGCAAGCGGTGGGGTCCGTCCGGGCCGAAGGGCTGGTGGCGGAAGCCGGCGTCGAGGCGATCGCCGAACGATGGGCCCGCGGCGAGATCGGCACCTCGCAGATGCGTGACCTGGTTCGCCAGCTGTACGGCGTGCCGTGACGCTCGATCCGTATCTCGATCCCGACAGCGGTGTCCTGCGCAACAGGCTCGGCATCGTCGACCAGCAGCGGCTGCGAGCGGTCGAGGCAGGTTTGACGCTCGCCGCGTTGGCGGATCTGGGCACCCGCGTGCTTCCGGTGGCTACGACCTGAACCACCTGCGGGCGTTCCATCGCGAAATCTTCGGCGACCTCTACCCGTGGGCCGGTGAGATCAGGGTGGTCACGATCGCACCCGTTCTGCCTCGACCACCCCGACCACGCCGCCACCACTGGCAACACGCCCTCGACATCCTCACCACCCTCGACACCCCGCGGCCGAGGACGTCACCGCCGCCAACATCCGCGCCCACCTCGCCGACCTCGACAACCCCACCGACCAACCACCCCCGGCATAGCAACTGGCCTGCCGCCCACACCCCGGACAACACCCCCGCTACTCGGATCTTGGATCTCACGTCGCCCACGTTTATTGCGTAAGTGTTCGGAGTTCTGTTATGGCGAATGCCTCGCCTGGTGGCGAGGCATTCGGCGGTGGTGATGGAAGTCTAGGTTTTAGCCCGGTGGGACGGCGTGGGGGCCGCGGGTAGGCCCCGTCCACTCCGAGGTTCGTTCGGTGAAGAGCCCGTCAGTCTCAGGCCGTTGCAGCTGGCACCTGGTTGAGGTCGATCGGGTTGATGCTGTACTTGACATCTCGCCAGATGGTTGTTCTGGGCGGCGAGACGCTGACCGAGAACGAGACGCGGACGGTCCCGGCCTGCCGGTCGGCGGCGAGCACCATCCCGGCCCCTTCGCGTAGCAGGTCGCTGACGGTCAGGCCGCGCCGGCTGGCAATTCCCCGCAGCGCAGCGATGGTGTCCGACTCCAGCCGGACCGAGACGATCTGGCCGAGTCGCCGCCCGGCTACCGGGGTGCCCGAGCCGGGCATTACCTCACCGCGGTGGGCGTTCGCCAGCTCGCGCCGCTCGATCTCGTTCATATTCCTGACCTCGTTCATATTCCTGTCAACCATGGACTGATCGCGCCTCCTCGATGTCCTTGCTCCCAAGCCTGTCGCTCTGCTGCATTTGCTCGCCAGCCGGTGACCGGCCGCAGCCAGTCGCCCCGCTTGTGTGACGTGTCAAACAAAATCACCCACCATCTCGATCGGGTGCTGTCCGGACCGACAATCGCGAACTCCGCCGTGCGAACCCGCATCTTGACCTCGACGGGCTCTTCGCTCAGGACTTCCGCGACGACCCGTTCGGGTTCTGACCCCAGATGGTCTGGGTGCAGGCAGTGGGCCAGGTTGCCATTGGGGTCATCGTCGGAGTCCCAGTCGATCTCGTGGTAACGGGTCAGGTCGAGAACCACCCCTGTTCACTCGTCGGGGAAGTCGGTCGGTGTGGGTAGGCCGGCATCACCGGGCGTCATCTCGATGCTGGCCACCTGAACCACCCGGAAGCGGTACCGGTCGATCTCCCGGTCGTCAACAGTGAGCGTGAAACTATATTCCCCGGGCCGTTCGAGCACGAGGCCATGGATTGGCACCGCCACCGGCGTCAGTCCCGGCTGGCCGTACCTGTTCTCGATTGCCGGTGCTGCTCGGAACATCCCTTCGACCTGCAGACCCAACACGTTCTCGTCGAGGTCGACGAGGCGCATCTGCATGCTGTGATCTCCGTAGCTTGCGTGGAATGGAACTTCGATGACCGCGACCAGCGACATACTGGGCAACACGGCCGGAAAGGCCGGGAACCGCAGCGTGGACCAGTATGCGCCGGAGGCGTAGACCTTGGCGCCTTCGACCGCGGCGTAGTCAGCCGGGAAGAATCCCCGTGACCTGAACGCGGTCAGCCGCTCGGCCGAGGCGGGCGGCTCCGGTGGAGGCGAGCCTGTCATACACCCAAGGTAGCACCCGTATTACACGGTGGCGGGACATGTGATCGGGTACTCAACGTGACCGCATACTCCGGCCTAGGTCATACGGCGTAGTCGTGCATCGGCCAAAAAGCAGTCAAGGTCGCGTTGTGACTGTCCCAAGGTGTGGGTGTAACCGCCACGTAGCCGGACCAAGGGGATGTCCTCCGGTTGACAACACGAGAACCAACCGTTTCGGTTCAACTGCGAGGGTGAAATCCCTGGACTGTGGGTGATCGCACGTGCTCTGAGCAGCGGCGGGGCCGATGCCCGAGGTACCCGCCCCTCCAGAAGGCGGCCGTCTCCTCGTCTCGAGCCGGCTGCAGCACCAGCCGTACCCCGGTCAGGCTGAGGGGCTCCCGCAGCCTGAAGGGGCTGGCGTCAGGTGGTGGGGACGAGGGTGCCGTCGGGGAGGTGGCTGCCGCGGGGGGTGGTGACGCCGTCGTTGGCGTAGCGGTCGGCGCACATCAGGTCGAAGGCGTGCACGGCGTCCTCCAGGGTGGTGTAGCGGCCGGGGCGGTGGCCGCGGGAGGCGGTGCCGCGTTGCTGCAGCGCGCACACGTGCCAGTCCTGGCGGTTGGTGAGGTCCCAGAACTCGATCGCTTCGGTGGGGTCGAAGCCGGGGTTGGCGATGGTGTCGGGGTGGAAGTACCAGTCGCAGTGCACGGTGCTGTGGCCGGGCTCGGTGGGCCAGACCTGGTGCGTCATCAGGTAGTCGGGGTGCAGGCTGAGCAGCAGGTTCGGCCAGACCAGGTAGTAGTAGACCCGGGCGGCGTCCAGCCCGGTGCTGCCCGGCAGCGGCGGACGCCCGCCGGCCAGGCCGCTGGTGGACATCGTCTCCACCCCTGGGGCCAGATTCATGTAGCCGCCTTTCCACGGGCCGGCCGCGGCGAAGTCGGCGCCGGTGTCGTAGCGGCTGAGCAGGTTCAGCTGGGGGTGCACGCCGGGGCAGTGGTAGCACTCGGAGTAGTTCTCGGCGATGATCTTCCAGTTCGCGGCGACCTGGTAGTTGATCCGGCGGACCCGGCGCAGCGCCGCCAGGTCGAACCGGGCCAGGTGTGCCGGCAGGTCGCCCAGCGAACCGGCGAGCGGCGGTGCCGCCGGGTCGAGGCTGACGAACGCGAAGCCCTGCCAGGTCTCGCAGCGCACCGGCACCAGGCCGCTGGCCGCCGGGTCGAAGCCGGCGATGTCCGCGGTGTGGCTGGCGTGCCGCAGCGTGCCGTCCAGGTCGTAGACCCAGGCGTGGTACGGGCAGATGATCGTGCCCAGCCGGCCGCAGGGCTGTTCCAGCAGCGTCGCGCCGCGGTGCCGGCAGACGTTGTAGAAGGCCCGCAGGGCGCCGTCCCGACCGCGCAGCATGATCACGTCCTCGCCGGCCGGCTGGCACCGGAAGAACTCCCCGGGCTCGGCTGCATCCTCGGCGCGGCCGACGCACAGCCAGTCCCGGGCGAACCACTGCTCCCGTTCGAACGCGAACACCGCCGGGTCGTGGACCACCCGGGCCGGCAGCTGGCTCGCCTCCCGGTAGGGCCGGCGCACCGCGGCGATCTCGGCCGCGGTCAGCACCGGAGCCAGCTGGTTGCCGGGCGCTGCGGTCATCGGGGGCCTCCCTCGGGCGGCTGCCGTCCGTTTCTAGCACGCTGACCGGGCCGGCCGGCTGGTAGGAAGGAGGCATGACCAGGCCGGCGATCCTGACCGTGGACGACGACCCCGGAGTGTCCCGGGCGGTGGCCCGCGACCTGCGGCGCCAGTACGGCGAGCAGTACCGCATCCTGCGCGCGGAGTCCGGCGACCAGGCGCTGGCGGCGCTGCGCGAGGTGAAGCTGCGCGGCGAGCCGGTCGCGATGCTGCTGGCGGACTACCGGATGCCCGATATGTCGGGGCTGGAGTTCCTGGAGCAGGCGATGGACCTGTTCCCGCTGTCCCGCCGGGTGCTGCTGACCGCGTACGCGGATACCGACGCGGCCATCCAGGCGATCAACGTGGTGGACCTCGACCACTACCTGCTCAAGCCCTGGAACCCGCCGGAGGAGAAGCTCTACCCGGTCATCGACGCCCAGCTGGAGGCGTGGCGGGCCACCCCGGACCGGCCGGCGACCGAGGTCCGGGTGGTCGGCCACCGGTGGTCGGCCCCGTCGTTCGCCACCCGCGACTTCCTGGCCCGCAACGGCGTGCCGTACGTCTGGTACCAGGTGGACGAGGACGAGGGCCGCCGGCTGCTCGAGGCCGCCGGGGTGGACGGCCGGACCCTGCCGGTGCTGGTCACGCCCGACGGCGAGGCGCTGGTCGCGCCCAGCAAGGCCGAGATCGCAGCCCGGGTCGGGCTGCCGACCACGCCGGCCGGCGACTTCTACGACCTGGTGGTGGTCGGCGGCGGGCCGGCCGGGCTGGGCGCCGCGGTGTACGGCGCCAGCGAGGGGC
>JBKOWA010000474.1:0-2414 GCA_046724155.1 Actinomycetota bacterium | reverse complement strand
GTACTGCGTGGTGAAGGTCTCGATGTGGCTGCCCTGAGCAGGTGAGGTGCGGGTCTCGCTGGTCACCTCGCCGAGCGGCCCGTACTGGCGGGAGACCGTGCCGGCGCCGTCGGTCATCGCGACGACCCGGTCCGCGCCGTTGCCGGGCGCGCCCGGTGCGCCGTAGGGGGAGCTGACGTTGTTCGCGGTGAAGACCGGATAGCGGACCGCGGCGACCCTGTTGAAGTCGTAGTCGTAGGAGATGGCCTGGTTGGCCGCGGCCAGCTTCGCGGTGATCTTCCGGATCGGGTTGTCCGCCAGGTCGTACACGGTCTGCGTCCGGCCGGAGTCGGGGCTGTCCAGCACCGTCCGCCGGCCCAGGTTGTCGTACGTGGCGGTCGTGGTGTTGCCATGGTCGTCCACGACCGAGGTGGGCTGGCGCAGCGGGTCGTAGCCGTAGCTGGTCCAGATCACCGGCTGCCCGCCGGCCGGGTCGAGCTCCTTCACCGACGTGGTCAGCTGCCGCACGTCGGTGTAGGTGCGCTTGGACTTGCCGTTGGCGTCGGTGTTGACCGTCTCGAACTGGGTGACCCCGGCCCGGTCCGGCCCGAAGCCGTAGGTGGAGGTCGTCCGGTTGTCGTCCGGCAGCACGGTGGCCGTGGTGCGGTCCAGCACGTCGAAGCTCACCCGGGTCGGCTGCACCGGGTCGACCGCCGGGTTGAACGTGGTGTTGCCGGCGCCCTTCGGCTCGGTGGTCGGGTAGGACAGCGCCACGGTCCGGCCGACGAAGTCGAAGACGTTGTGGCCGGAGACCACCATCACGTCGGCCGGCGGGGTGTCCGGTCCGGTGCTGACGGTGGCGTCCTTCTTGGTCTGGAGGTTGCGCTTGAGCCCGTCGATGAAGTTGATGGTGTCGATGGTGTCCGGGCGGACGGTGCCGTCCGCCTGCCGGTCCACGTGCCGGGTCACGGCGTACGGGACGGCCGCCTCCGGGTGGGACTCGAAGGTGATGGTGGCCAGGTTGTCCGCGGCCTCGTATGGCCCGGTGACCCGGACCAGCCGGCCGGCCGCGTCGTAGCTGTTGCGGATGACCTGGTTGTTGAAGTCGGTGGTGGACTCCACCGTGCCGAACTTGAAGTTGTGCGTCGCGGTCGAGTGGTAGCCGAAACTGTCGGTGACCGACTCGACGAAGTTGTCGACCGTGGTGTCGTAGGCGTAGTCCAGCCGGTACCGCTGGCCGCGCTCGTTCGGCGGGCTGGTCACCGACCTGAGGTTGCCGTTGTCGAAGTAGCCCAGGTCGGTGACCGCGGTGTCGCCGGTCTCGAGCCGGGCCCGGATCTGCGTCACGTCCCCGTTGGCGCAGTCCACGGTGGACTCGCGGTGCCGCATGAGGGTGCCGCCGCCGGTCACGTCGATGGCGTCCGGGGTGCCGACGATACCGGACGCCTGGCAGGCCGGGTCGCACGCGGTGAAGTGGATCCGGGCGTCGACGTCGTCGGCGGTGCCGGAGTCGGCCGCGTCGAAGGTCCGCACCACGTTCCCGAAAGCGTCGTACTCGTTGGTGGTGAACGTGGACTTGCCGGGCGTGGCCTGGCCCTCGTAGAAGAGCCGGTCGGTGCGGGACAGCTGCGGGAAGACCGTCGCCGTGGTGCTGTGCGGGTCGGCCGCCGCGGTGGGGTCGGCCACGTCGCGCAGGGTGTAGGTGTTCCGGGTCTCCACGAACGGCCGGCCGGCCGCGTCGGTGGTCAGCTCCCGGGTGAGCAGCCCGCGGGTGTAGTGCCCGTCGGTGCGGTACTGCTGGGTGACGCTGCGGTACACCGCGTCGGCGCTGCCGTGGTCACGGTGCCGGGCGACCACCGTGCCGTACCCGTCGAACTCGCGCTCCAGCCGGTCGTACATCCCGCCGGAGTACTCGTAGGTGGTCAGCTGCACGTCCTGCCCGTCGCCGGGGTGGCCGTCGTCGACGGCGACCCGGGTCAGGGTCCACTTCGACTGCGGCTGGTCGTAGGTGTTGCCGTCGCGGGTGTAGTCGAAATCCATCCGGGCGCCCAGCGGGCGGGACACCGACTTCAGCAGGTTGGTGCGGCCGGTCCGGTTCTCCGCCACCTGCAGCTGGTCGTCCCTGGTGGACGAGAGCTGGTCGGCGTACCCGTCGCCGTTGATGTCGTGCAGCATCTGCTCGGTGCGGCTGGCGCCGGTGGAGAAGTCGGCGCCCGGGTTGAAGACGATGCAGACGGCGACCACGGCCAGGCAGACGCCGAAGGTGAAGTACGCGCCGCCGCCGAGCCGGGCGTTCCGGTCGCCGTTGATCCCGGACAGGCCGCCGTTGAACGGCACCGCGGGCTCGAAGCCGTTGCCGGTGTTCAGCCCGACCGTGACCGGGCTGGTGTCGAACACCCGGTCCAGCAGCCCGTCGCCGTTCATGTCCATCAGGC
>JBKOWA010000516.1:0-2390 GCA_046724155.1 Actinomycetota bacterium | reverse complement strand
GCCGCCCACGATGCTTCCGATCCGCGCCGGGACGGCGATCCGGGAGGGGGACGGGACGGGGGCGGGAACGGGAAGCCGGTGTTCGGCACCCTGCGCGGCGGGTTGGGGACGCTGCCCGCCGCGCTGCTGGCCGCCTCGGGTGCGCAGCTGCGGCTCCGGCTGCCGGTGCGGGAGATCCGGCGGACGGAGCGTGGCTTCCGGTTGACCGCCGGCCCGGTCCCGGACCCGACCTACCTGGACGCGGATGCCGTCGTGGTCGCCGCGCCGGCGAACAAGGCCGCGCCGATGCTGCGGCCGGTGGCTCCGGCAGCCGCCACCGATCTCGCCGGCATCGAGTACGCCAGCATGGCGGTGGTCACGGTGGTCTATCCCGAGGTGCCGCTGCCCGGCATCGGCGGTGCCGGCACCGCCGGGGGCTCGGCCGCCGGAAGCGGGTTGCTGGTGCCTGCGGTCGAGGGCCGCACGGTCAAGGCGGTGACGTTCTCGTCATCGAAGTGGGCCCACCTGGCCGGCCGGCATACCGTGGTTCGCGCCTCGGTGGGGCGCTACGCAGAGCCGGGCGCGCTGCAGCGGGACGACCCTGACCTGGTGGCCCTGGTGCTGGCCGACCTGGCCGAGCTGGCCGGCCTGCGCGTGCCACCGGTGGCCACCCGGGTCAGCCGGTGGGGCGGCGGGCTGCCGCAGTACGCCGTCGGGCACGTGGACCGGGTGCGCCGGGTCCGGGACGCCCTGGCGGCGGTGCCGGGGCTGGCCGGGTGCGGGGCCAGCTACGAGGGGGTGGGGGTGCCGGCGTGTATCCGCAGCGCGCACGCCGCGGTCACCCGGGTTCTGCAGGCGCTGCCGGGGGCAGGAGAATCGAGTCATGACTAGGAGCGCCCGCGAGTTGAACGACACCATCCGGTACACCATGTGGTCGGTGTTCCGGGTGGCGCGGCCGCCGCTCACCGACGACCGGACCGAGCTGGCCGCCGAGGTCGCCGAGCTGTTCGAGCAGCTCGGCGCCAAGGACGTCGTGGTGCGCGGCACGTACGACGTGCAGGGGCTGCGGGCGGACGCCGACTTCATGGTCTGGTGGCACGGGCCGGCCCCGGATGACCTGCAGGAGGCGTACGCCCGGCTGCGCCGCACCCGCCTCGGCCGGTCCTGCGAGCCGGTCTGGTCGGTGACCGCGCTGCACCGGCCGGCGGAGTTCAACAAGAGCCACATCCCGGCCTTCCTGGCCGACGAGCAGCCGCGGCGGTACCTGTCGGTCTACCCGTTCGTCCGGTCCTACGAGTGGTACCTGCTGCCCGATACCGACCGCCGGCGGATGCTCGCCCAGCACGGCGCCATGGCCAGGGACTACCCGGACGTCCGGGCCAACACGGTGGCCTCGTTCTCGCTGTCGGACTACGAGTGGATCCTGGCGTTCGAGGCCGACGAGCTGCACCGGATCGTGGACCTGATGCGGCACCTGCGCGCGGCCGAGGCCCGCCGGCACACTCGGCTGGAGGTCCCGTTCTACACCGGCACCCGCAAGCCGATCGCCGAGCTGCTGGCCGCCCTGCCGTAGCTTGGGGGCGGTCTTCCCGGTAGCTGGCCCCTCCCGCGGTTGCCTGCCCCGGCCGTCGGCCGTCCCATCCGGTGGCGGTCGCCCTGCGGTGCCCGGCGGCGGTCAGCCGGTCGGCTCGAGGGTGAGGCTGACCGAGTTGATGCAGTACCGGTCGTCGGTGGGGGTCGGGTAGCCCTCGCCGTGGAAGACGTGCCCGAGGTGGGAGTGGCAGCTCCCGCACAGCACCTCGGTGCGCGCCATGCCCATCGAACGGTCCTCGCGCAGGATGACGTTGTCCGCCTCGGACGGGGCGTAGAAGCTGGGCCATCCGCAGTGGCTGTCGAACTTGGCGTCCGAGCGGAACAGCTCGGCCCCGCAGGCCCGGCAGCGGTACACGCCGGTGGTCTTGGTAGCCACGTACTCGCCGGTCCACGGCCGTTCGGTGTCGGCCTGGCGGAGCACCTGGTACTCGGCGGGGGAGAGCTCGGCGCGCCACTCGGCGTCGCTCTTGGTGACCTTCGGCGGCGGCATCTGCTGCATGCTCACACGGTAATGGCCCGGCGGATGTCGCGGGTGCCGAGCGGCCCGGCGCTGACCGTGCTGCCCGGTGCC
Source organism: Actinomycetota bacterium (assembly GCA_046724155.1). Lineage (GTDB taxonomy): Bacteria > Actinomycetota > Actinomycetes > Mycobacteriales > JACQDL01 > JBKOWA01. The sequence continues at coordinate 247 of JBKOWA010000516.1, read as the reverse complement.
GACGTTGCGTGAACCGGGGGCTTGTATGCTCACCCGGTGAATGTGGATCTTCGTGATGCCGTGGCTGGATGTGTGGTCCTGTCCCGTGCCTGGAAGCTGGCGAGCTGGGTCGGGGCGGGTAGGAAGGTGACGGCGAAGGGGGTGCTGCGGCCCGCCGACGTGGCGGAGGTGACGGGGGCGATCGGTGTGGCGATGGCCGGTCGCGTCCGCAGCGCCGCCGATGTCCCGGCGTTGCACCGTGCGTGGG
>JBKOWA010000181.1:0-2587 GCA_046724155.1 Actinomycetota bacterium | reverse complement strand
GGCGTAGCCGGGCGGATCGCCGGTCGGGGCGGCCCCGAGGGCCGGCCGGTGGCCCAGCCGAACCGGCTCGTCCGGCCGCAGCCGGCCGAGCAGCACCGCCTCGGCGAGGGTGTGGTGCAGGTGCACGAGGTAGTCGACGAGGGTCAGCCCGCCGACGGCGACCAGCAGAACTCGCCGCGGGCCGGTGCCCGGGAGGTCGGGGTCGATGTCGAGGTCGTCGGGCAGCTCCGGCAGCATGCCGGTGACCGGCTTGAGGAGCCTGCTCAGACCGGGCCGGCGGGCGTCCGGGAAGGGCCCGACCCAGGCGGCGGTCCCGCCGGGCGCGACCACCCGGGCCTGGTTCCACCGGGTGAGGTTGACGGGGTTGCCGAACAGGAACCGGGTCCGGGTCCAGGACCGGCGCCAGGCCGCGCTGCCGTCGGGGTCCAGTGCGGCGGCGAACTCCCGCGCGCCGTGCACCACGTCCGCCAGGGACAACGAGCGCAGCAGCACCAGCACCGTGGTGCCCGCCGGGCCGGTGGCGGGCGGGCTCGGGTCCGGCTCGCCCGACGACCGGCCGGTCACCCACGCGACGCGTTCGGCGAGGAGCTCAGCCAGCCGTGCCTGTGCCGCCGTGCTCAACGCGCCGTCCCCCCCACCGCCGACACGATCTTGGCCAGCACCGCGTCCGGGGCGGCGGTCCCGTCGACGACGGTCACCGGGAGGTCCTTGACCTCCGCCAGCATCCGGGCGCGCAGGTCGGTCTGCAGCCGGACGAAGCCCTCCCGGGAGACCTCCTCGCCGTAGTGCTCGAAGGCGGTGGCCTGCGCCCCCCGCCCGGTGCGCTCCCAGGTGACCTCGGGCGGCACGTCCAGGTAGACCACGCCCTCCGGCTGGGGGAACGAGCGCCAGTAGGCGAAGGTGGGCTCGTGCGACACGCCGAGCAGGGAGCACGCCGCCAGCACCTTGTAGTAGAAGGAGTCGATGATCACCGGCCCCGGGCCGGCCTGCCGGGCGAGCTCGTCGCGCTGGTGCAGGATGACGGGGTGCATCGCCGCCAGCACGAGCTCGGCGGTGTAGCGCTTCCCGGTCCACACCAGCGCCTCGTCGACCCAGCAGTTGCGCAGCCTGGCCACCAGGGGGTGGTCGCCGACGAAGCGGTCGTCGTGGGAGACGACCTGCCAGCCGTGCTCGTCCTGCAGCCGGGCCAGCAGGGTCGACTTCCCGGCGAAGTCCGGCCCGAGCAGCGTCCAGAACGGGATCATCCGAAGGTCCCTTTCGTCAAAGCGCCCACGGCGAGGAAGCTGGTGTACATGGCCGGGATGTAGGCCAGGGTCAGGGCCACCGGCCAGCGGACGGCGCCGGCGGCGAACCGGGCCACGGCCAGCGCGGGCAGCGCCAGCGGAGCCAGGACCAGCCATCCCCAGCGGCTGCCCGGCTGCCAGGGGGCGAGGGTCACCAGCACGATGGCGGTGGCCGCCACCGCCGCGGCCAACGCGGCCAGCGAGGTGCCCGAGGGGCCCAGCACGGTCACGTAGGTGCGCTCCCCCGGCCGCGGCCGCCGGGTCGCCTTCCGGCCGAGCTCCAGGCACAGCGCGCCGGTCGTGACCGACACCACCGCGACGAGCCCGGCCACGCTCGGACCCAGGTGCTCGGCGCGCAGGAAGCCGGCGTACACGTAGAGGCTCAGCAGCGTCTGGATCGGCAGGTTCACCGCGAGCTGCAGTCCCAGCCGGTCCGGATGCGGCCACCCGGCCAGCCGGTCCAGGGCGATCACCGCGGCGGTGTAGCCCATCTGCACCGCAAGCATGACCAGCGCCGCCCCGCGGCCGGCGTTCAGCAGCAGGAGCAGGGCGCTGCCGAGGGCGACCATGGTGACCAGGTCGCGCTCCCGGACCAGCCCGCTGGGCAGCGGGCGGCCGGGGTTGACCCGGCGGTCGTAGTCGTGGTCCCGGATGTCGTCGAGGGCCCGCATCAGGAGCATGTCGACCACCAGGGTCAGCACCGTGACCAGGAGCCCGGCATCGGGCTGCCAGCGGGTCACCGCGCCGGTCACGCAGGCGAACAGCGCGGTGAGCCCGACCGCCCACGAGACCATGAACGGGACCTGGACCGACGGCCGGTAGGCGGCACCGACGTAGCTGCCCCACCGGCGGATCACGGCTCGCCGTCCAGGATGCGGACGGTGCCGGCCGCGCCGTCGACCTCGATGAGGCTGCCGTCGGCGATCCGGGTGGTGGCGTCCGGCACCGCGACGACGGTGGGGATGCCCAGCAGCCGGCCGGTGATCGCGGTGTGTGACAGCAGCGTGCCCCGCTCCACCACCAGGGCCTTCGCCGACATCATCAGGAACAGCCAGCCGGGGTCGGTCTCGCGGGCGACGAGGATGCGGTCGCGGGTCTCGTCGGCCGTGACCGACGGGTCGAGGACGACCATCGCCCGGCCGCGGACCGTCCCGGCGCTGGACGCCAGCCCGACCAGGACGCCGGAGCCGCCCGATCCGTTCGCCCTCTGCCCGTTCGCCCCGGGCCCGTTCGCCGGGCTCGCGTGGTCGGGCACCGCAGCGTGCAGGGCGAGGGTCAACGGCCGGTCCGGGTCGGTCTCCAGC
>JBKOWA010000502.1:0-4877 GCA_046724155.1 Actinomycetota bacterium | reverse complement strand
GGCGGCCTGCGGCACCCGCAGCCGGACGATCTGCACCTCCCGTTCGAAGCCGGGGTACTCGATCCAGTGGTAGTAGCAGCGCCGCTTGAGGGCGTCGTGCACGTCCCGGGTGCGGTTGGAGGTGATCACCACCGCGGGCGGTACGGCCGCCGCGATGGTGCCCAGCTCCGGCACGGTCACCGCGAAGTCGGACAGCACCTCCAGCAGGAACGCCTCGAACTCGTCGTCGGCCCGGTCCACCTCGTCGATCAGCAGCACCGACGGCGTGGTCTCCAGGGCGGCCAGCAGCGGCCGGGCGATCAGGAACCGGCGGTCGTACAGCTCGGCCTCCAGGCCGCCCGGCAGGGCCGCTCCGGTGGCCGCGCCGGCGGCCTCGGCGGTCCGCAGGTGCAGCAGCTGGCGCGGGAAGTCCCAGTCGTACAGCGCCTGGCTGGCGTCGATGCCCTCGTAGCACTGCAGCCGGATCAGCGGGGCGCCGAGCACGGCGGCCAGCGCCTTGGCCAGCTCGGTCTTGCCGACCCCGGCCTCGCCCTCGCAGAACAGCGGGCGGTGCAGCCGCAGCCCGAGGTAGGCGGCGGTGGCCAGCCCCTCGTCGGCGAGGTACCGCACTCCGGCCAGCCGGGCGGACAGGCCGGCCGGGGAGTCCACCCCGGCCGGCAGCAGCCCGTCTCGTGCGGTCACCGCGGTGCCCCGTTCGACCCCTGGGCCCCGTTGGACCGCTGCGTCCCGGTCACGGTGGTGCCTCGTTCACCTGCAGTGCCGTGGTCACCGCAGGGCGGCCTCGACTGCCCTGCGGGTGAGCACCCGGGCCAGGTGCTCGCGGTAGTCCGCCGCGGCGGACAGGTCCGAGCTGGGCGAGGTGCCGTCGGCGGCGTGCCCGGTGGCCGTGCTGACCGCGGAGTTGCCCGACCCGTTGGCCAGCGTCGCGCCGGCCAGCGCCTGCTCGGTGGCGATCGCCCGCAGCGGCATCGGCCCCATGTTCGTCAGCCCGATCCGGGCCTCGGCGATGGTGTCACCCTCCCGGCGGACCATCGCCGCGACACCGACGATCGCCCACGCCTGGGCCACCCGCTGGAACTTCTCGTAATGCGTGCCCCAGCTGCCATGCGCCGGCACCCGCACCTCCACCAGCAGCTCACCGGGTCCCAGCGCGGTCTCCAGGTAGTCCACGAAGAACTCCCGGGCCGGCACGGTGCGCCGCCCGTTCGGCCCGGCGATGACGAACTCCGCCTCGGTGGCCAGCGCCACCGAGGGCAGGTCACCGGCCGGGTCGGCGTGTGCCAGCGAGCCGCCGAAGGTGCCACGGTGCCGCACCGCCGGATCGGCGACGGTCTCGGTGGCCTTGGCCACCAGCGGCGCGTGCTCGCGGACCAGCGGGTTGTGCAGCACCTCGTGGTGCGGGGTGGCAGCGCCGATCACCACGGTGCCGCCGCCGGTGCCGCCATCAGTGCCACTGTCTGGGCCGCCGTCCAGGCGAATACCGTGCAGCTCCGCCAGCCGGCCGACGTCGACCAGCGTGGTCGGGGCGGCCAGCCGCAGCCGGAGCAGCGGGATCAGGCTCTGCCCGCCGGCGAGGACCTTGGCGTCCTCACCGTGCTCGGCCAGCGCCGCGACGGCGTCGTCCACGTCGGCCGGCCGGACGTAGTCGAAGCTCGGAGGGATCATTCGACGCTCCCCGGGGTCTGGGCGCCGCCGTAGGCGACGGTGCCGGCGGCGGACGCGGTACCGCCCGTGCCGCCCTGGTTGATCGCCCGCCACACCCGCTCCGGGGTGCAGGGCATCCGGATGTCGGTCACGCCGAGGTGCCGCACCGCGTCCAGGATCGCGTTCACCACCGCCGGGGTGGCGGCGATGGTGGCGGCCTCACCGACCCCCTTCACGCCGAGCGGGTTGGTGGTCGACGGGGTCTCGGTGCGGTCGGTGACGAAGTCCGGCAGGTCGGCGGCGGATGGCACCAGGTAGTCCACGAACGTGCCGGTCACCAGGTTGCCGTCGTCGTCGTACACCGCCTCCTCGAACAGCGCCTGGGCGATGCCCTGCGTCAGCCCACCGTGTACCTGGCCCTCGACGACCATCGGGTTGACCACCCGGCCCACGTCGTCCACGCACACGTACGAGCGCAGCGCCACCCCGCCGGTCTCGGTGTCCACCTCGACCGCGCACAGGTGGGTGCCGTGCGGGAAGGAGAAGTTCACCGGGTCGTAGGTGGCGTCGGAGTCCAGCCCCGGCTCCATGCCCTCGGGGTAGTTGTGCGCGGCGTACACCGCCAGCGCGACCTCCTGGATGGTGACCCGGGCGTCCGGCGACCCCTTGACGCTGAACATGCCGGCGTCGAACCGGATGTCGGCCTCGGCCGCCTCCAGCAGGTGTGCGGCCATCCTGCGGGCCTTCTCGATCACCTTCTCGGCGGCCTTCATCATGGCTATCGCGCCGATCACCAGGGACCGCGAGCCGTAGGTGTCCATCCCCTTGTGCGAGACCTGGGTGTCGCCGTGCAGCACCTCGATGTCCTCGAACGGCACCCCGAGCTGGTCGGACAGGATCTGCGCCCAGGTGGTCTCGTGGCCCTGCCCGTGCGGGGAGGTGCCGGTGACCACCTCGACCTTGCCGGTGGGCAGCATCCGGACGCTGCCGTACTCCCAGCCGCCGGCGCCGAAGCTCAGCGAGCCGAGCACCCGGGACGGGGCCAGCCCGCACATCTCGGTGTAGGTGGAGACCCCGATGCCGAGCTGGACCCGGTCGCCGTCCTGCCGCCGCTTGTCCTGCTCGGTCCGCAGCGCCTCGTAGCTGAACAGCTCCTTGGCCTTCGCGGTGGCCGCCTCGTAGTTCCCGGAGTCGTACACCAGGCCGGTGACCGTGGTGAACGGAAACTCCTCGTGCGTGATCCAGTTCCGCTCGCGAACCGCGAGCGGGTCCAGGCCGAGCTCGGCGGCCAGCTCGTCCATGATCCGCTCGATGGCGAACGTGGCCTCCGGCCGGCCGGCGCCGCGGTAGGGGTCGGTGATCGTCTTGGTGGTGAACACGTTGGTGCAGGCGAAGTGGTACGCCGGGAACTTGTAGATGGCGTTGTACATGAACGCGCCGAGCAGCGGCACGCCCGGGCCGATCAGCCCGAGGTGGGCGCCCATGTCGGCCATCAGCTCGACCTTCAGCCCGGTGACCGTGCCGTCCTTCCTGGCGGCCAGCGTGATGTCCTGGATCTGGCCCCGGCCGTGGTGCGCGACGAGGATGCTCTCCGAACGGCTCTCGGTCCACTTCACCGGCCGGCCCAGCTTGCGCGCCACCAGCAGGGTCAGGAACTCCTCCGGGGCCACCGAGAGCTTGCCGCCGAAGCCGCCGCCCACGTCCGGGGCGATCACCCGCAGCTTGTGCTCGGGCAGGCCCAGGCTCAGCGCGGTCATGGTCTTGAGGATGTGCGGCACCTGGGTGGACGACCATATGGTGAGCTGCTCGCCGTTGGGGTCCACCACGACGGAGCGCGGCTCCATGAACGCCGGCACCAGCCGCTGCTGGATGAACCGGCGGCGCAGCACGACCGAGTCCGGGTCCGCCTCGGCCGCGGCGACCGCGTCCTCGGCCGACCCGCCGGTGCCGGCCTCGGCCGAGTCGAACACCCACAGCGCGCTGCGGTTGGTGCCGAGCTCGGGGTGCACCAGGGGGGCGCCCTCGGCCAGGGCGGCCTCCATGTCCAGCACCGGGGGCAGCGGGTCGTAGTCGACCTCCACCAGCTCGACCGCGTCCCGCGCCTCGGCCGGGGTGCGGGCCACCACCGCGGCCACGCCCTCGCCGGCGAAGTGCACGGTGTCACTGGCCAGCACCGGGCGCCGCGGTGCCTTCATGTCCGGGGTGACCGTCCAGGCGCAGGGCAGGCCGACCTGCTCGGCGTCCAGGTCGGCTGCGGTGAACACGCCCAGCACGCCGGGCGCCTGCCCCGCGGCGGCGGTGTCGAGCGTGGTGATCCGGGCGTGCGCCACCGGGCTGCGCACGACCGAGAGGTGGAGCATGCCGGGGAGCTGGAGGTTGTCGGTCCACCTGGTCCGGCCGGTGATCAGCCGGGCGTCCTCCTTGCGGCCCCGGGACCGGCCCATCTCGCGGGTGCCGCCGGGCTTACGGGTTTCATCGGGGGCATCGACCTGGCCGGACTCGGCGATCTGCTCGGCGATCTGCTCGGGCGCGATGTGGCTCATGACGGCACCTCCGCGGGCGCGGGCTCGGTGCTGCTGGCAACGGTCATGGAGCCGGCCGCGGCGCGGACCGCCCGGACGATGTTCTGGTAGCCGGTGCACCGGCAGAGGTTGCCCTCCAGGCCCTCCCGGATCTCCTGGTCGGTGGGGCTGGAGTTGTGGTTGAGCAGGTCGACCGCCGCCATGATCATGCCCGGGGTGCAGAAGCCGCACTGCAGCGCGTGGTTCTCGTGGAACGCCTGCTGCACCGGGTGCAGCTCGCCGTCGGAGGCCAGGCCCTCGATGGTGGTGATCTCGCAGCCGTCGGCCTGGACGGCCAGCACGGTGCAGCTCTTCACGCTGTCCCCGTCCAGGTGGACGGTACAGGCGCCGCAGTTGGAGGTGTCGCACCCGACCGGGGTGCCCACCTTGCCGAGCCGTTCGCGTAGGTAATGGACGAGTAATGTGCGCGGTTCGACATCGTCGCTGTAGCGCACCCCGTCAACGGTGACGTCAATGCGTGCCATGTACCCTCCCCGGGCCTGGCTGGACAGACGGTCTCCCACCGCGGCCTTGCGACCGCGACGCGGATCACGCTATGCCCGACGCCCGGCGTCCGCCAGAAGAGCGTTCGACAATTTGCAACCCCCCCGCCAGGTCTCGCCGACCGCTGCGTCTACTGCTGCGCCGATTACCGGGGCCGAACTACTGGGG
>JBKOWA010000131.1:0-3161 GCA_046724155.1 Actinomycetota bacterium | reverse complement strand
GCCCCGGTTCACCCCACCCCGACCACCCGGCAGCAACCAGTCGGCCCCAGCGCCGGGGCCGCGGCGGGCGACCACCCGACCCCAGGCACCGGTCTTCCGCTCCCCGAGACCGGACCCGCCACGGACCAGCACGCCAACCCGGCCCGGCTCGGCAGCCACCACGCCGATCTTCCGCTCCGCGGCCGGCGACCCGCCGCCGACAGTCCGGGTCCGGACCCACACCCCCTCACCGGTCCTGTTCCACCCACCGGCACCCGCCCCCGGACCGGCACCCAGACCCGGCACACCCACGCCCGGTACGGCTCCCGCGCCGGCACGACCGCCAGTCCGCCGTCCACGCCGCACCGGCCAGCAGCCACCTGCGGCAGGTGAGACCCGATGACCCAACCCGTGCGAATCCCCGCGGATGTGGACCGTGAAGACCGGTTGGTCGCGAACCTGACCGCGCGGCAGGTGCTCATCCTCACCGTCACCGGCCTGCTGCTGTACGGGGCGTGGACCATCACGCGTCCCGTGCTGCCCACCGCGGTGTTCCTCCTGCTCGCCCTACCGTTCGGTGCCGCGGCGGCCGTGGTCGCGTTGGGGAGCAGGGACGGGATCAGCCTCGATCGGATGCTGGCGGCCGCGGTCCGGCAGCGGCTGCAACCGCGCTACCGGGTCGCCGCCCCCGACGGCATCGGTGAGGCACCGGCGTGGCTGACCCACCACACCACCGAACTCGAGGAGCTTTCCTCGCCGGGGCGGGTCTCGCCGGTGCCGCTGCGGCTGCCCGCGCAGTCGGTCACCGACACCGGGGTGGTCGATCTCGGCGAGGACGGCATGGCGGTGGTCGCGGTGGCCTCCACGGTGAACTTCGCGTTGCGGACCCCGGCCGAGCAGCAGGCCGTGGTGGCCTGCCTGGCCCGGTACCTGCACAGCCTGACCGCGCCGGTCCAGATCCTCATCCGCGCCGAGCGGCTGGGCCTGTCCGAACAGATCACCGCCCTACGCCAGCACGCTGCCTCGCTGCCGCACCCCGCGTTGGAGGCCGCCGCCCGCGAGCACGCCGACTACCTCGCCCAGCTCGCCGACGGCTATGACCTGCTCCGCCGGCAGGTCCTGCTGGTCCTCCGCGAACCCACCCACCCCGGCGGGCCCACCGACCCCGGCGCCGGCGGCGGGTCTGGGCGGAGCCGGTGGACCCGCCGAACCAGCCGGGCGCCGGCCGGCCAGGTGTCCCGGCGGGTGGCCGAGGTACGGCTGGCCCGCAGGCTGACCGAGGCCACCGACCTGCTCGCCCCGGCCGGGGTCCGTGTCACGGCGCTGGACCCGTGGCAGGCCACCGCCGTGCTGGCCGCCGCATGCAACCCCGACACCCTGATCCCCGCCGCGGCCCGGCTCGCCGCCTCCGACGACATCATCACCACCACCGACCCGCCCGACTTCGACGACCCCGCCACCAGCCCTGCCGCCAGCCTTGCCGACGAGGACCTGGCCGCCGGACCCGACGCCGGCCTCGCCACCGGACTGGCGGACGCGGACTTCGCCGGTGGGGATCCGGCCGACTGGGACGGCTTCGACCAAGACGAACCCGGCAGGTCCTGGTGAGCACCGTCAACACCTACCAGCCACGCGCCCGCCGGCCCCGCCGGCTGAGCCGGTCTCGGCGCCCGGCGCGGGATCGGACCGGGCCGCATCCAGAACAGGGTCAGGGGCAGACGCCGTTCGTGCCGGACTCGATCGCGGTCGGCGCCCGGTATCTGGAAGTCGGCGGCGAATGGGTCGCGTCTTTTGCGGTCACCGGCTACCCGCGGGAGGTGTCCGCCGGGTGGCTGCAACCGCTGCTGACCTACCCCGGCCGCCTGGACGTCAGCCTCCACATCGACCCCGTCGACCCGGTCACCGCGGCGAACCGCCTCAAACGGCAGCTGGCCAAACTCGAGTCCGGCCGCCGCCACGCCGCCGACCACGGCCGCCTGACCGACCCGCACGTCGAGGCCGCCACCGAAGACGCCTACGACCTGGCCGCCCGCGTCGCCCGCGGCGAAGGCAAACTGTTCCGCCTCGGCCTCTATCTGACCGTCCACGCCACCACCGCCGACCAGCTCGCCGATGAAGTCGCCGCCGTCCGCGCGCTGGCCGCCAGCCTCCTCCTCGACGCCAAACCCACCACCTACCGCACCCTGCAAGGCTGGCTGTCCTGCCTGCCGTTCGGCCTGGACCTGATCGGCATGCGCCGCACCTTCGACAGCGCCGCCCTCTCAGCGGCGTTCCCGTTCACCTCCCCCGACCTCCCCGCCGCCGACCCGACCAGCATCGCCGCACCCACCGGCGTGCTGTACGGGTTCAACATCGGCTCCCAAGGCCTGGTCCACTGGGACCGGTTCGCCTGCGACAACCACAACGCCGTCATCCTCGGCCGCAGCGGCGCCGGCAAGTCCTACCTGGTCAAACTCGAACTCCTCCGCTCCCTCTACCGCGGCATCGGCATCGCCGTCATCGACCCCGAAGACGAATACACCCGCCTGGCCACCGCGGTCGGCGGCACCCACACCCGCCTCGGCCACCCCGGCGTCCACCTCAACCCCTTCGACCTACCCATCCACACCCGCCCCGACGGCCACCGGGTCGCACCCCGCGACGCCCTCATCCGCCGCTCCCTGTTCGCCCACACCACCCTGGCCGTCCTGTTCGGCCAGCACCCCACCCCGGACGAGCGCACCGTCCTCGACCAGGCCATCACCGCCACTTACCAGCACGCCGGCATCACCGCCGACCCCCGCACCTGGAACCGCCCCGCACCCTTGCTCGCCGACCTCGCCACCACCCTCACCGGCACCGGCGATCCGCACGCCACGCAGTTGGCCGCCCGGCTGCACCCGTTCACCCACGGCGCGTTCGCCGGACTATTCAACGGCCCCACCACCCCCACCGACCAGGCCCACCTGCTCGTGTTCTCCCTGCGTGACCTGCCCGACGAACTCAAACCCGCCGGCACCCTGCTTGCCCTGGACATCATCTGGCGCCAGGTCACCAACCCCGCCCTCCGCCGGCCCCGCCTGGTCATCGTCGACGAAGCCTGGCTGCTGATGAAACAACCCGCCGGCGCGGACTTCCTGTTCCGCATGGCCAAATCCGCCCGCAAACACTGGGCCGGACTCACCGTCGCCACCCAAGACACC